>NZ_JBIVMX010000065.1:0-31784 GCF_044753305.1 Pseudomonas sp. NPDC088429
CGATATCGGCCGTGTTCAGTGCGTTGACCACCGGTTTGCCGAGTCCGTCGGCGCCTACCAGTGCCGCGATCACCACCATCGACAGCGACAGCATGATGCACTGGGTGATGCCGGCAGCGATGCTCGGCATGGCGTGAGGCAGTTCGATCCGTGAGAGCAATTGGCGACGCGAGCAGCCGAAGGCTTTGCCGGCGTCCATCAGTTCTTGCGGGACATCGCGGATGCCCAGGTAGGTCAGGCGGATCGGCGCAGCGATGGCGAACACCACCGTAGAGATCAGGCCCGGCACCACACCCAGCCCGAAGAGGGTCAGGGTAGGAATGAGGTAAACGAAGGTCGGTACGGTCTGCATCAGATCGAGTACCGGACGCATTAACGTGTAGAACATCGGTTTGTGCGCGGCGACGATGCCCAACGGCACGCCGATGACCACGCAGACCAGGGTCGCGAACAGCACCTGGGCGAGGGTTTCCATGGTTTCCTGCCAGTACCCCAGATTGAGGATCAGCAGAAAGGAAGCGATGACGAAAACGGTCAATCCCCATTTGCGCTGGATGAAATGCGCGAGCAGGGCGATGAGGCCGATCAAGACAAAAGGGTTGAACCAGGTGAGCGCAAACGTCACGCCGTGGATCATCGTTTCCAGTGTCACGGCGATTGCGTCGAAGGTGTTGGCGCCGTGTTGCGTCAACCATTCAACGAAGCCCGCGATGTACTGGCCTAAAGGTATTTTCTGATCAATCAGCATGGTAGTGAACGTCCGCATGCGAGGAAATAAACAGCCCGAGGGAGCAAGCTCCCCCGGCATAAGCGATTACTGATTCAGCTTGGCTTTCACGGCCTCCAGGCCAGGTTTACCGTCAATGGTGGTCACGCCAGCGAGCCAGGTATCGAGCACCTGTGGATTCTTTTTCAGCCAGGCCTTGGCGGCCGCGTCAGGCTTCATCTTGTCGTCGAGGATGTTGCCCATCAGTTCGCTTTCCATGTCGACGTTGAACTCCAGGTTTTTCAGCAACTGACCGACGTTGCTGCATTCCTCGGCGTAACCCTTGCGGGTGTTGGTCGCCACGGTTGCCGCACCGAAATCGGGGCCGAAGAAATCATCGCCACCGGTCAGGTATTGAATCTTGAAGCGCTTGTTCATCGGGTGCGGCGCCCAGCCGAGGAAGACCACGGCGGTGTCGCGTTTTTGCGCGCGATCAACCTGCGAGAGCATGCCCGCTTCCGACGATTCGACGACTTTGAAACCGGCGGTTTTCAGGCCGAAAGCGTCCTTCTCGATCATGCTCTGGATCAGACGGTTGCCGTCGTTGCCAGGCTCGATCCCGTAGATCTTGCCGTCGAGTTCTTTCTTGAATTTGGCGATGTCGGCGAAGTCGTGCAGACCTTTGTCATACAGGGCTTGCGGCACAGCGAGGGTGTACTTGGCGCCCTTGAGGTTGGTGCGCACGGTTTCCACGGTACCGGCGTCGCGGTAGGCCTTGATGTCGTTCTCCATGGTCGGCATCCAGTTACCGAGGAACACGTCCATGTTCTTGCCGTCCGCCAGCGACTTGTAGGTCACGGGCACGGAGATCATGGTGGTCTTGGTTTTGTAGCCGAGGGCGTTGAGAACAACGGAGGTGGTCGCGGTGGTCGCGGTGATGTCAGTCCAGCCGACATCGGAGAAATTCACGGTACTGCACTGCGCCGGTTCTGCAGCTTGCGCCAGTAACGGCAGACTCAGCATGGCGGCCAATAACAACGACGGGGAACCTTTCATGGATGGACTCCTTGGTGTTTTTTTTGGCAGTGTTCCGACTGTGGACCACCGCACTTATAGGTTGCGGTTGGATGGCGTTCTGGAGACAGCTCTACCACGGCGCCTTGCAATCGAGTCATAACGATCATGTACCAGTGAAAATCTGACGCCTACAGGGGGGGTCGTATCCAGTACAGGGATGGTCGTATCTAGTGTCGGTGACGTCGTTTACAGCTTTTTTCTGCCCCGATCAGCCATCTGAACCGCACAAAAACGGCGAAAACCGGGGCGAAATCGGCGCGGCGCTGGTGGACATGAGTGCGTCGGTGCCAGACGCCGTGCGTTCCGACAAAAGCCTGATGATGCGGGCATTCTGGCGGATCGCAGCTTGAGCGTAGCAGCTCCGCCAGCGGGCGCTTTTGCGTCCCGGACCGGCATCCTCAGGAGCTCTGCAGCAATGGCTATCAGCGTTTTCGACCTGTTCAAAATCGGCATCGGCCCGTCCAGTTCCCACACCGTCGGGCCGATGCGCGCGGCGGCGTTGTTTGTCGAGTCGCTGCGGGACAAGCATCAGCTGGAACAGGTGCGGCGGATCGAGGTGCAACTATTCGGTTCGCTGTCGGCCACCGGTATCGGTCACGGCAGCGATAACGCGGTGATCATGGGGTTGATGGGTGAGTGGCCGGACGCAATCGACCCGGCGCAGATTGGCCCGCGCATTCAGGCACTGCGTGAAATCGATACGCTGTTATTGGACGGTCGTTTATCAGTGCCGTTTGTCTGGGCGCGAGACATGCGTCTGATCGATGAAAACCTGCCGTTCCATCCCAATGCGATGACCATTGTTGCTGAAGGCGATCACGGTGAATTGCATCGCGACACCTACTATTCGGTTGGCGGCGGTTTTGTCGTGGACGAAGCACAGGCATCCAGCGGTGTCGTCGATCTGGATCGCACTGAATTGCCTTATGACTTTTCCAGCGCGGTTGAACTGCTGGATCTGTGCAAGAAGAACAACCTGCGCGTTGCCGAGTTGATGATGGCTAACGAAAAAGTCTGGCGCAGTGAAGAAGAGATTCGCGCCGGCCTGATGAAGCTATGGCGGGCGATGCAGGATTGCGTCGAGCAGGGACTGAAACACGAAGGCATCCTGCCCGGCGGTTTGAATGTGCGGCGGCGTGCGGCGAAGTTGCATCGCAGTCTGCAGGAGTTGGGTAAGCCCAATGTGATCGGCTCGACGCTCAGCGCGATGGAGTGGGTCAACCTGTTTGCGCTGGCGGTGAATGAAGAGAACGCGGCGGGCGGGCGCATGGTGACGGCGCCGACCAATGGCGCGGCGGGGATCATTCCGGCGGTGCTGCACTACTTTATGAAGTTCAGCGAAGCGGTGACGGATGCCAACGTGGTCGACTACTTCCTGAGTGCGGCGGCGGTGGGGATTCTGTGCAAGAAGAATGCTTCGATCTCGGGTGCCGAAGTCGGCTGTCAGGGTGAAGTCGGTTCGGCGTGCGCAATGGCGGCGGCGGGGCTGGCGGAGATTCTCGGTGCTACGCCGGAGCAGTTGTGCAACGCGGCGGAGATTGGCCTGGAACACAACCTTGGTCTGACCTGCGATCCGGTCGGAGGACTGGTGCAAGTGCCGTGTATCGAGCGCAATGCGATTGCGGCGGTGAAGGCGATCAATGCGGCGCAGATGGCGTTGCGTGGCGATGGTCAGCACTTTATTTCGCTGGATCGGGTGATCCGCACCATGCGCGATACCGGGGCCGACATGCATGACAAATATAAAGAGACCTCGCGGGGTGGGTTGGCGGTTAGTGCGGTTGAGTGCTGAGACCGAGTCGCCTCTATCGCGAGCAGGCTCACTCCTATAATTGGAATGCGTTCCCCTGTAGGAGTGAGCCTGCTCGCGAAGGCGCCAGACCAGTCAAAACTGCTCAGCAAGTGAACACACCCAATCAAACACGCCACCTTTTAGCGCGTCGCAATCAGATAAGCGCCTTTCTCAGCCACACCGCCCAACCACCACCCCTACCGCCCGTCACCCGTGCCTGTGGTGACACTCCGATACAAATGCGCTCAGCCCTGTTCCCACAAGTGCTACCGATTTGCTCACGATCCTTTGCGCAGGGCTATCACCCGCCCTGATGGCACTTCGAAACACCTTCCGTCGCACGGCTTGTATAGACACTTCAGCAGGTCGTTTTCAGGAGTTATTGAACGGCCATCCAACTTTAGGCATGGCAATTGCTCTGTCATAACAAAGCCCGTCTCCCACGCGAGAACGATGGCCATAACAAGAGCCTCCGCCTGAGGCCATCACCCGCTTTGTGTGAGGAGATACCGCGATGACGTCGTTCAACTCCGGGGCCCAACCCCAGAACCGTGCGCCTCAATCCATCGGCTTTCTGCTGCTGGACAATTTCACGCTGATTTCTCTGGCCTCTGCAGTAGAACCCCTGCGCATGGCCAACCAATTGTCCGGTCGCGAGCTGTATCGCTGGAGCACCCTCACCGTCGATGGCGGCCAGGTGTGGGCCAGTGACGGTCTGCAAATCACCCCAGACGCCTCCATGCACAAAGCCCCGCCACTGGACACCATCATTGTCTGCGGCGGCATCGGCATTCAACGCACCGTTACCCGTGAACACGTCTCGTGGCTGCAAAGCCAGGCGCGCCAGTCCAAGCGCCTCGGCGCCGTGTGCACCGGCAGTTGGGCACTGGCCTGCGCCGGGTTGCTCGACGGTTTCGATTGCAGCGTGCACTGGGAATGTCTGGCGGCGATGCAGGAAGCTTTTCCGCGCGTGGCCATGAGCACCCGTTTGTTCACCCTTGACCGTAACCGTTTCACCAGCTCTGGCGGCACCGCGCCGCTGGACATGATGCTGCACCTGATCAGCCGCGATCACGGCCGTGAACTGTCCGCCGCGATCTCGGAAATGTTCGTCTACGAACGCATCCGCAACGAGCAGGATCACCAGCGCGTACCGCTCAAGCACATGCTCGGCACCAATCAGCCGAAGTTGCAGGAAATCGTTGCGCTGATGGAAGCCAATCTGGAAGAGCCAATCGATTTGGATGAGCTGGCGGTGTATGTGGCCGTGTCGCGTCGACAGCTGGAGCGGCTGTTCCAGAAATACCTGCACTGCTCGCCGTCGCGTTACTACTTGAAGCTGCGCCTGATCCGCGCCCGGCAACTGCTCAAGCAGACGCCGATGTCGATCATCGAAGTGGCTTCGGTTTGTGGTTTCGTGTCGACGCCGCACTTCTCCAAGTGCTACCGCGAATACTTCGGCATTCCGCCGCGTGACGAGCGCGTAGGTTCCAACACCACCCAACAAGTGGCGATGCTGCCACTGCCGCAAGCGATCGTGATGTCGCCGCTGTCGGGGCCGATGTCGGCGTTGAGTCAGGCGCGCAATGAATCGACGTTTGCCAGCGTAAGGCTCTGATAAGGATCGTTCCCACGCTCTGCGTGGGAACGCAGACCGGGACGCTCTGCGTCCCAAAGGGCCGAACGCGGAGCGTCCGTTGAGGCATTCCCACGCAGAGCGTGGGAACGATCATGCATTCCAATGTAGGAGCTGCCGAAGGCTGCGATCTTTTGATCTGCTGTCAGGCGCTATGGCTTTGCTGATAGTCCGCCAATGCTGGCAACAACTGCTTGTCGATCGCCTGCCGCACCGCCGGCTGAATACTGGCGCCGCTGGTGTACATGTCCTTGACCATCTTGCGCAGTTCAAACGCGCGAACATTATCCAGACCCCGCACCGCACACTCGCAGGCCTGCTCGGCTGTGGAACCGCTCGGCACCTGAAAACCCAAGGCCTTGAGCTGTCCCAACAGGTCTTCCTGGTCAATCAAATCGGCGTACATCATCACGCAAATCCTTCTGTGGCAACGGAGGTCTTGGCTTGATTCTGTAAGGCCGGGACGGGGACGGCAAGGGCGTTTTGTCTGTGTGGCTGCGACGACTATGAACAGGTCGTTTTCGGCTAACTCGACAGACAGGGGAGTGGGCACACTGGCGCAAGCTCGCTTCACGAAGGTTTGGTCACCCTCGCACGGCAGCTCCTCAACAGTAGCTTGAGCCCCGATCCGGTCACGGCTGGAATCGGGGCTTTTTTTGCCTGCTTATAAAAGCAAAGATCGCAGCCTTCGGCAGCTCCTACATTGAACGCATTCCAATGTAGGAGCTGCCGAAGGCTGCGATCTTTTTACGGTCTAACGCTGCAACACGAGAATCCGCGACAACAACTCATCCCGGTCGATATAGCAGCCCTGAAAATGCCGCGCCCCGGTGGCCGGGTCGAACGCATTGCGCGCATGCAACGTGCGGCGATTATCAAAGCACCACAGCTCGCCCGGATTCAGCCGCTGCATCAACCGAAACCGTGGCTCGCGGGTCATCGCGATAAATCGCCGATACGCCCGATACAACAAAGGCATCTGCTCCACCGACGTATCAAACGCCCCGCGCAAGAAGTTCGCCATGCGAATCTCCGCCACGCGCCCCAGCGCATCCAAAGCAATGATCGGCGCCAGGCAGCGATAGTCGCTGTGCCGATCCTTATTGCGAAACTCCACGGGGATTTCACACAGGGCCTGAAACGACGCGGGGTCTTCACTGCGCAAGGCATCGGCAATCGCAAAGCCATCGACAAAAATACTCTCGCCACCCTCGGCGTCATTCACCAGACAATGCAGAAATTGCAGCCCCGGTTGCAACTCGCGCGTCGGCAGGTCCGTGTGCAATGGCAGGTTGAAAGCGGTGTAGGCATTGCTGTCGGCATCGGCCTTGGATTGCACATTGAACAGCACGCCGAAATTGCTCTCGCGGATGAATGAAATCCGCTGGGCGATGAGTTTCAGCGAACCGGGTTCGGTGGGCACGCCGCGTACTTGGGTCAGGCCGATGTCGCGAATGGCGAGCAGCCATTGCAGGAGGGCGGCGTTGTCGTTCATCAGCGCCGCGTACTCGAACACCGGCAACTGCAAATCGCTGCGCCACAGGTAGGGCTTGGGTTTGGCTTCGAGGCGTTCCGCGCGGGATTCATCGTCGTAGGCGTGAGCGCGTAGCCAGCCCGGATCAAAACGGCTGAGGTGGCCGTCCTGCCAATCGATGCGTAAGCAGCCATCGGTGTCGATGTGTGCGGCTGTTGGTTTCAACTCTTCAGCGGCATCGACGATCTCGAAAACCTGTTCGCGCGTAACGTTGTAAACGCATTGCTGACACGGGCAATTGTCCCGTAACCAGACATGGTGAAACGGGCTGACGCGGCCGTCAGCCCACTCGATGGCAACACGATCCGCCAGACTCTGCACGCCGCTTAGCGCGCTGATCAACGGATAAGTACGGAAGTCGGCAACAGCGGCAGCGGTGTTCATGGCGGCTCCTTGCGATTGATGGAATTACCGGGCGGGTGGCAGCGCGATGACGCGGCCGATGTAAGCGGGAGCGGGCAGGTCTTTCTGCTCGGTGACGATGGCTTGCAGACGGCTCAAGGTGTCGGCGCTGAACGGTGCCGAACGTGGCCCGGCGAGGTCGACGTGGAGGAGCATTTGCTCGTTGCCGGCCAGTTCCTGACCGTCACCGACCTTGTGCAGGCTGTGATAGAGGTGCAGGCGTTTGCTGTCGTGGCCGATGATTTGCGTGCGCACCTCGACTTCGGTATCGAGCTTCACTTCGTGCAGATAGTTGAGGTGCAGCTCGAGGGTGAACAGCGAGTGGCCGCTGGCTTCGCGGTTGTTGCTGTCCATGCCGAGGCGATCCATCAGGGCATCGGTGGCGTAGCTGAAAATCAGCAGGTAGAAGGCATCGCGCAGGTGGCCGTTGTAGTCGACCCAGTCGGGGATGATTTTGGTTTGGTAGGTGGTGAGGGTGGGCATGTTTTCTCCTGGCGCGATCGTCCCCACGCTCTGCGTGGGAACGCCTCCTGTGACGCTCTGCGTCACGCTTCTGGGACGCGGAGCGTCCCGGGCTGCATTCCCACGCAGAGCGTGGGAACGATCATTAAACGGCCTATTCGCTGAAACTCATCCCATGCTTTTCCTTGGTGGTCTTCACCGCCTCCAGCACCGCCAGCAAGCAATCATCACGATAGCGCTCCAGCGCCGAAATACTGTGCCGACCGAGCTGATCGCTGGTGCCATCGACCACATCGTCAATCAACTTGTCAGTCAGTTCCGGCGCCGGCAGATAGGTCCACGGCAACTGCAACGCCGGGCCGAATTGCGACATGAAGTGGCGCATCCCGGCATCGCCACCGGCCAGCGTATAAGTCAGGAACGTGCCCATAAACGACCAGCGCAATCCAGCGCCAAAACGGATCGCATCGTCGATCTCGCCCGTGGTCGCGACACCGTCGTTAACCAGGTGCAATGCCTCACGCCACAGCGCTTCGAGCAAGCGATCGGCGATGAATCCTGGCACTTCCTTGCGCACATGCAACGGGCGCATGCCGAGCGATTCGTAGACTTTCATCGCCGCTTGCACGGCTTCCGGCGCAGTGTTTTTGCCTCCGACCACTTCGACCAACGGCAACAGATAAACCGGGTTGAACGGGTGGCCGACCACGCAACGTTCCGGATGCGTCGAACTCTCGTAAAACTCACTCGGCAACAGCCCCGAAGTGCTCGAACCAATCAATGCATTCGGCTTGGCCGCTGCGCTGATTTTGCTGTGCAGATCGAGTTTCAGCTCCAGACGTTCCGGAGCGCTTTCCTGAATGAAATCGGCATCGCGCACGCATTCTTCGATGGTCGCGACAAAGCGCAGACGATCCTGCGAAGCACCCGGTGCCAGTCCGTTTTTCTCCAGCGCACCCCAGGCATTGGCGACGCGTTTGCGCAGCGCCGCTTCAGCGCCGGGCGCCGGATCCCAAGCGACCACGTCGAGGCCATGGGCGAGGGCACGGGCGACCCAGCCACTGCCGATGACACCGCTGCCCAGCGCGGCGAAGGTTTTGATTTCGGTGATAAAGCTCATAGGAATTTTCCCGTGGAAAGTAATCCCTGTAGGAGCTGCCGAAGGCTGCGATCTTTTGATCTTGATCTAAAAAAACAAGATCAAAAGATCGCAGCCTTCGGCAGCTCCTACAGCTGGAATTGGGGGGCTGTGAGAGCCCCATTTTTTGGCTGAGGCTTAGCCGCGCTGGGTCAGGCCCATTTTCTTGCGACCTTCCGCCGGGGTCAGCACGCGGGCGCCGAGGCGGCTGAGGATTTCGCTGGCGCGCTCAACCAATTGGCCGTTGGTCGCCAGCACACCTTTGTCCAGCCACAGGTTGTCTTCCAGCCCGACCCGCACGTTGCCGCCAAGCAGCACCGCTTGCGCCGCCATCGGCATCTGCATCCGGCCAATGCCGAACCCGGCCCACACTGCATCGGCGGGCAAGTTATCGACCATGGCTTTCATCGTCGTGGTATCCGCCGGCGCGCCCCATGGAATGCCCAGGCACAGCTGAAACAGCGGGTTATCCAGCAAACCTTCCTTGATCATCTGCTTGGCAAACCACAGATGCCCGGTGTCGAAAATTTCCAGCTCGGCCTTCACGCCTAGCTCGGTAATGCGCTTGGCGCCGGCACGCAGTTGCGCCGGCGTCGAGACGTAAATGGTGTCGCCATCGCCGAAATTCAGGGTGCCGCAATCGAGGGTGCAAATTTCCGGGAGCAATTCTTCTACGTGCGCCAGACGGGTCAACGGGCCGACCAGATCGGTGTTCGGGCCGAACTCCATCGGGTTCTCGCCCGCGCCGATTTCCAGGTCGCCGCCCATGCCGGCGGTGAGGTTGACGATGATGTCGACGTCCGCCTCGCGGATGCGCTCCATCACTTCGCGGTAAAGCGCCACGTCGCGGCTGAACTTGCCGGTTTGCGGATCACGCACGTGGCAGTGCACGACGGTGGCGCCAGCCTTGGCGGCTTCAACGGCCGCCGCAGCGATTTGTTTCGGGGTGACCGGCACATGAGGGCTTCTGGCGGTCGTGTCGCCAGCACCGGTGAGTGCGCAGGTGATGATGACGTCGTGGTTCATGGTGCGGTTTCCTTCAGGCGTGATGGGTCTGTCCGCAGCCCGTTTCGGGGCTGCGAAGCGTGGTTCAGTCCTCTCTCTCCCGTCAGGGAGAGGGGCTTTAAATTGAGAGGGTTATTTGCTGGTCAGCTGGAGGTTTTCAGCGGCTGGTTTGCCATCGAACGTGGTCACACCGTCGAGCCAGCGCTGCTTGTCTTCCGGGTGATCCTTGAGCCATTGCTTGGCGGATTCGAAAGCATCCTTGTGATCGAGCAGCGGCTGCATCATCCGGCTCTCGTCTTCGGCGGTGTAGGTCAGATTACTCAGCAGGCGACCGATGTTCGGGCATTGCTCGGCGTATTTCGGCGCGGTCACTGTCCACACCGTCGCCATGCCTTCGTTCGGGCCGAGGGCGTCTTCACTGCCGGTGAGATAGGTCATCTTCACGTTGACGTTCATCGGGTGCGGCGCCCAGCCGAAGAACACCACGGCCTCTTTGCGGCGCACGGCGCGATCGACGGCGGCGAGCATGCCGGCCTCGCTCGACTCGACCAACTGGAACTTGCCGAGGCCGAACTGGTTCTTGGCGATCATTGCCTTGATCTGCGTATTGGCGCCTGAGCCTGGCTCGATGCCGTAGATCTTGCCGCCGAGTTCCTTTTCGAACTTGGCGATGTCGGCAAAGGTTTTCAGGCCTTTATCTGCCAGATAAGTCGGTACCGCGAGGGTGGCGCGGGCGTCCTTCAGGCTTGGTGCTTCAAGGACTTTGACCTGATTGGCGTCGACAAACGGCGTAATGGTCTGCGTCATCAACGGGTTCCAGTAACCGAGGAACAAGTCCAGACGCTGATCGCGAATCCCGGCGAAGATGATTTGCTGGGACGCGCTGGTTTGTTTGGTGTTGTAGCCGAGGCCGTCGAGCAGTACCTGGGTCATCGCACTGGTGGCGATCACGTCGGTCCAGTTCACCACGCCCATGCGCACGTTCTGGCATGACGCAGGTTCGGCCGCCATGACGCTGGCGCTCAAGAAAGCGGTACCGCTGAGTGCAAGAACACAGCTGCTGATCAGTCGTTTCATGTCGGGTTCCTCGGCAGGTCGTTATTGTGGTTCCCGGCATCTGATGCGCCGGTGATGCAAAGTTACGCAGCAATGCACCCGTGCAAGCGCACTACGGCGACGGGCATTTGCACTGTAGCGACCTGCACCCTTGAACGCTGACGACAATCGGCGTATCAACGATCCACGATCCACGATCCACGCTCCACGCTCCACGCTCCACGCTCCCCTCCCTCTCGTTACCCGCGAATCGAGTGCGCACATGTCCCAGGATTTCTATTTTTTGCTGATGCCGGGCTTCTCCGCCATTGGCTTTATCTCCGCCATCGAACCGCTGCGCGTAGCCAACCGCTTTCGTGGCGAGCTGTACCGCTGGCACGTACTCAGCGCCGATGGCGGGGCGGTGCTGGCGAGCAACGGCATGTCGGTCAACGCCGATGCCGCGCTGGAACCCCTGAAGAAAGGTGCGACGTTATTGGTGGTGGCCGGGTTTGAACCGCTGAAGTTTGCCACGCCGGTGCTGGAACATTGGCTGCGGCGGCTGGATAACGATGGCGTGACGCTGGGCGCCATCGACACGGGCAGCTTTGTCCTTGCCGAAGCCGGGTTGCTTGAGGGCCATCGCCTGACCCTGCACTGGGAAGCGATCGATGCGTTCAAGGAATCTTATCCACAGCTCAGCGTCACTCAGGAGCTGTTCGAGATCGACCGTCGGCGCATCACCTCGGCGGGCGGCACCGCGTCCATCGATCTGATGCTCGATCTGATCGCCCAGGCCCATGGGCCGCAGCTGGCGATTGAGGTCAGTGAGCAGTTTGTGCTGGGGCGGATTCGCCCGCGCAAAGACCACCAGCGCATGGAAGTCGCTACGCGTTATGGCATCAATAACAAGAAATTAGTGCAGGTGATTGGCGAGATGGAGCAGCACAGCGAACCGCCGCTGACCACGCTGCAATTGGCGGAATCGATCAAAGTCACGCGGCGGCAACTGGAACGGTTGTTTCGGCTGCATCTGAACGATACGCCGAGTAACTTTTACCTGCGATTGCGCCTGGAAAAGGCCCGGCAGTTGCTGCGTCAGACCGACATGAGCGTGCTCGAAGTCAGCATCGCCTGCGGGTTTGAATCACCGTCCTACTTCACCCGCAGCTATCGCGCAAAATTCGCCCGCTGCCCCCGCGAAGACCGGCGTACCGCCCAAGCCTGAAATCAAAAGATCGCAGCCTTCGGCAGCTCCTACAGTTGATTGCATTCCAATGTAGGAGCTGCCGAAGGCTGCGATCTTTTGATCTTACTTTTTCACCAACGCCGAACACGCCGCCTTATAAGCCTCATGCTGATACTTGTTCAGCGTCCCCGGCAGCTCAAAATTATGCTTCTTCGCCTGCGCATTGATCGTCTGCGGCGACAACAACGTCACTTCACAACCATCGAGCAACTGCAAAATCCCCTCAATCTTGAACGTCGTCGGCCCACCGGCAAACTCACCCTTCTTGCTGCGCTTCTTGATCGCAATCCGGTCAACCGAATTCTCACGCACAAACGACGCCACTTGCGCCGCGAACAGCTTCACGTTCGCCGCTTCGTCATCTTCGTCGAGGGCGATTTTCTTGGTGGCGAGGGGAATGTGGCTCAGGGTCGAACCGTCGAGAGCGGCCACGGCGATGATCGCTTCGCTGCCTTTGATTTCAATGCCGCAGATGTTCATGTGATTACCTAGATTGGCTATAGAAGGGCAGCTTACAGCTCAGACACTCACTCCTGCCCAATCGACTCCAAAAACTCCGACCGCTCATCACTCATCCGCGCCACGCAATCATTCTGCGCGATGGTAAAAGCCTTGCTCCCCGCCGTCGCCGGGAATGCCTCAACCGCGCAATCCGCATCCCGCGTCTTCAGCCACTGCTGTTGAGCAGTCTTGAGTTTGGCAGTGATGTCCGCCAGTTGCGTGGCGTTTTTGCCGTATGCGGTCTGCATGCGTTCGGTCAGGCTGGCGTAGTTGTCTTTGAGCAGGTCTTCGGCGGTGGTGCGGCTGTAGGTCGAGCATTCCAGGGTCTGGACGTCGTTTTCGACTGCGTCGCACGGGTTGTTGTCGGACTCTTCGGCGGCGTGTACGCCGGTCGCAATCAGTGCCAGGGCCAGGAAGATCGATTTCATTGTTGTCGCCGCTCTAATCCAGTGGTGTTTGCAAGATGCCGGTGATTCTGGCTCAAGCGTGCGGGCTTGGAAAGGTGGCCGGTCGGGGCGGCGGATGACCCTTTGTCGCGGATTGACGCTTTCGGCAATTCCCCTGTCGTTTTTGCACCCGGTCGCCCCTGCACCGAGGCATATGCTGGCCCCAAAGCGCCGGCAGACGATTCGGCGCATGAATCGCCAATAAGGGGACGCCTGATGAGCCCAGCCGAATTACACGCCGACAGCATCGTTATCGACGGTCTGATCATTGCCAAATGGAACCGCGAGCTGTTTGAAGACATGCGCAAGGGCGGTCTGACGGCAGCCAACTGCACTGTGTCGGTGTGGGAAGGCTTTCAGGCGACCGTGAACAATATTGCCGCCAGCCAGAAGCTGATCCGCGACAACAGCGACCTGGTGATGCCGGTGCGCACCACCGCCGACATCCGCAAAGCCAAGGAGCAGGGCAAGACCGGCATCCTCTTCGGCTTCCAGAATGCCCACGCCTTTGAAGACCAGATCGGCTATGTCGAGGTGTTCAAGCAGCTCGGCGTCGGCATCGTGCAGATGTGCTACAACACCCAGAATCTGGTCGGCACCGGTTGCTACGAACGTGACGGCGGCCTCTCGGGCTTCGGTCGCGAGATCGTCGCCGAGATGAACCGCGTCGGCGTCATGTGCGACCTGTCCCACGTCGGTTCCAAGACTTCTGAAGAAGTCATCCTCGAATCGAAAAAACCGGTCTGCTATTCCCACTGCCTGCCGTCGGGCCTCAAAGAGCACCCGCGCAACAAGTCCGATGAAGAGCTGAAGTTCATTGCCGACCACGGCGGTTTTGTCGGTGTGACCATGTTTGCGCCGTTCCTCGCCAAGGGCATCGATTCGACCATCGACGACTACGCCGAAGCGATCGAATACGTGATGAACATCGTCGGCGAAGACGCCATCGGCATCGGCACCGACTTCACCCAGGGTCACGGCCAGGACTTCTTCGAATACCTGACTCACGACAAGGGCTACGCCCGCCGCCTGACCAGCTTCGGCAAGATCATCAACCCGCTGGGCATCCGCACCGTCGGCGAGTTCCCGAACCTGACCGAAACCCTGCTCAAGCGCGGCCATCCCGAGCGCGTCGTGCGCAAGATCATGGGCGAGAACTGGGTCAACGTCTTGAAGGATGTCTGGGGCGAATAAGCCGCCGCACTTCTGAATCCTTTCCCCCGGCCGTCCGCGCCGGGGGCAACAAACCAAATTTTCTGGAGTTAACTTTCCATGGCCAAGATCGCCCCGCAATTGCCAATCGAAGTCGACAGCGAGACCGGTGTCTGGACCTCCGACGCCCTGCCGATGCTCTACGTGCCGCGCCACTTTTTCGTCAATAACCACATGGGCATCGAAGAAGTCTTGGGCGCCGACGCCTACGCCGAAATCCTCTACAAGGCCGGCTACAAATCCGCCTGGCACTGGTGCGAAAAAGAAGCTGAATGCCACGGCCTGGAAGGCGTCGCCGTATTCGAGCACTACATGAAACGCCTGTCGCAACGCGGCTGGGGCCTGTTCAAGATTCAGGACATCGACCTCGACAAAGGCACTGCCAACGTCAAGCTCGAACACTCGGCATTCGTCTACGTCTACGGCAAGGTCGGGCGCAAGGTCGACTACATGTTCACCGGTTGGTTTGCCGGTGCGATGGATCAGATCCTTGAAGCCCGCGGCAGCAAGATTCGCACGGTTGCCGAGCAAGTTTACGGTGGCTCCGAAGAAGGCCACGAAGACGGCTTGTTCACCGTCAAGCCGTTGTAAGTCGAGGAACCCGCCATGGCTTTCGAAGCAATGTTCCAGCCGATCCAGATCGGCAAACTGACCATCCGCAACCGCGTGCTCAGCACCGCGCACGCTGAGGTCTACGCAACGGACGGCGGCATGACCACCGACCGCTACGTCAAATACTACGAAGAGAAAGCCAAGGGCGGCATCGGCCTGGCGATTTGCGGCGGTTCTTCCAGTGTCGCCATCGACAGCCCGCAAGGCTGGTGGAAATCGGTGAACCTGGCGGACGACCGGATCATTCCGCATTTCCAGAATCTGGCGGACGCGATGCACAAGCATGGCGCCAAGATCATGATTCAGATTACCCACATGGGTCGTCGTTCGCGCTGGGATGGCGAGCACTGGCCGACCCTGCTGTCGCCGTCGGGCATCCGCGAACCGGTGCACCGCGCGACCTGCAAAACCATCGAGCCGGAAGAAATCTGGCGGGTGATCGGCAACTACGCCACTGCCGCCGCGCGGGCCAAGGCCGGTGGTCTCGACGGTGTCGAACTGTCCGCCGTGCACCAGCACATGATCGACCAGTTCTGGAGCCCGCGCGTCAACAAACGTACGGACGAGTGGGGCGGCAGCTTCGAGAACCGCATGCGTTTCGGCCTCGAAGTGCTCAAGGCTGTGCGCAAGGAAGTCGGCGATGATTTCTGCGTCGGCATCCGTCTGTGCGGTGACGAATTCCACCCGGACGGTTTGTCCCACGAGGACATGAAGCAGATCGCCAAGTATTACGACGACACCGGCATGCTCGACTTCATCGGTGTGGTCGGTTCGGGTTGCGACACCCACAACACCCTGGCGAACGTTATCCCCAACATGAGTTATCCACCGGAGCCGTTTCTGCACCTGGCTGCGGGCATCAAAGAAGTGGTGAAGGCGCCGGTTTTGCACGCGCAGAACATCAAGGATCCGAACCAGGCGACGCGCATTCTCGAAGGCGGTTACGTCGACATGGTCGGCATGACCCGCGCGCACATCGCTGACCCGCACCTGATCGCCAAGATCAAAATGGGCCAGATCGATCAGATCAAACAGTGCGTCGGCGCCAACTATTGCATCGACCGTCAGTACCAAGGTCTGGACGTGCTGTGCATCCAGAACGCCGCGACCTCCCGTGAATACATGGGCGTGCCGCACATCATCGAAAAATCCACCGGCGTCAAACGCAAAGTGGTCGTCGTCGGTGCCGGGCCTGCGGGGATGGAAGCCGCTCGCGTGTCGGCTGAACGTGGCCACGACGTGACCTTGTTCGAGAAGAAAGAATTTATCGGCGGGCAGATCACCACGGCATCGAAAGCGCCGCAGCGTGACCAGATTGCTGGCATCACTCGCTGGTTCCAACTGGAACTGGCGCGGTTGAAAGTCGATCTGCGTCTGGGCACGGCAGCGGACATCGCGACCATCATGGACTTGCGTCCGGACGTGGTGGTGCTGGCGGTTGGCGGTCATCCGTTCCTGGAGCAGAACGAACACTGGGGCGCCGCTGAAGGTTTGGTCGTCAGCAGTTGGGACGTGCTGGACGGCAAGGTCGCGCCGGGCAAGAACGTGCTGGTCTACGACACCATTTGCGAGTTCACCGGGATGTCGGTTGCCGACTTCCTTGCTGACAAGGGCAGCCAGGTCGAGATCGTCACCGACGACATCAAACCGGGCGTGGCCATCGGCGGTACGTCGTTCCCGACCTACTACCGCAGCATGTACCCGAAAGAAGTGATCATGACCGGCGACATGATGCTCGAGAAGGTCTACCGCGAAGGCGACAAACTGATCGCGGTGCTGGAGAACGAATACACCGGCGCCAAAGAGGAGCGGGTGGTCGATCAGGTGGTAGTGGAGAACGGTGTGCGCCCCGACGAAGAGTTGTATTACGGGCTCAAGGACGGTTCGCGCAACAAGGGCCAGATCGATATCGATGCCTTGTTCGCGATCAAACCGCAGCCTTCGTTGAGCACCACGGGCGACGGTTACTTGCTGTTCCGCATCGGCGACTGCGTGGCGCAGCGCAACACCCACGCCGCCATCTACGACGCCCTGCGGTTGTGCAAAGACTTCTAAGCCTCGCGAACGATCGTTCCCACGCTCCGCGTGGGAATGCCGCAATGGACGCTCCGCGTCCGCTTTGGGACGCGGAGCGTCCCGGGATGCATTCCCACGCAGAGCGTGGGAACGATCATTGAACGCCGTGTTTCTCCAGGTTGTACTGGTGGGAGCTTCACCATGTTGAACACCCTTCTTCCAATCCTGTTGTTCGCAGCTCTGGGCCTTGGTGTCCTTGGCGCGTTGCGGCGGGTGGCCATGTGGCGTCGGGGCCGGGCCTCGAAGGTCGACCTGATCGGCGGCCTGTTCGCCATGCCCAAGCGTTACATGGTCGATTTGCACCATGTCGTCGCGCGGGACAAATACATCGCCAACACCCACGTGGCCACGGCCGGCGGTGCGGTGGCGTCGATTGTGCTGGCGCTGCTGGTGCACGGTTTCGGCCTGCATAACCGCATTCTCGGTTACGCCTTGCTGCTGATGACGGCAGTGATGTTCGTCGGCGCGATCTTCGTTTATCTGCGTCGGCGCAACCCGCCAGCGCGGCTGTCGAAAGGCCCGTGGATGCGCCTGCCGAAAAGCTTGCTGGCATTCTCGGCGTCGTTCTTTCTGCTGACTCTGCCGGTGGCTGGAATTCTGCCGGAGAACTTCGGTGGCTGGGTACTCGCGGTCATCTTGGGAATTGGTGTGCTGTGGGGCGTGTCGGAACTGTTCTTCGGCATGACTTGGGGCGGGCCGATGAAACACGCCTTTGCCGGCGCTTTGCATTTGGCTTGGCACCGTCGCGCTGAGCGTTTTGGCGGCGGTCGTTCCACGGGACTGAAACCTTTGGATCTCAATGATCCGTCAGCACCGTTGGGTGTTGAGAAACCCGTAGATTTCACCTGGAATCAGTTGCTCGGATTCGACGCCTGCGTGCAGTGCGGTAAATGCGAAGCCGCGTGCCCGGCGTTCGCCGCTGGTCAGCCACTGAACCCGAAAAAACTGATTCAGGACATGGTCGTCGGCCTCGCTGGCGGTACCGATGCCAAGTTTGCTGGCAGCCCGTATCCCGGCAAACCTATCGGCGAACACAGCGGCAATCCGCATCAACCTATCGTTAACGGTCTGGTCGACGCCGAAACCCTGTGGTCGTGCACCACTTGCCGCGCCTGCGTCGAGGAATGCCCGATGATGATCGAGCACGTCGACGCCATCGTCGACATGCGCCGCCATCTGACCCTGGAAAAAGGCGCGACCCCGAACAAGGGCGCCGAAGTTCTCGAAAACCTCATCGCCACCGACAACCCTGGCGGTTTCGCCCCGGGCGGGCGGATGAACTGGGCGGCGGACTTGAACCTCAATCTGCTCAGCGAAAAGAAATCCACCGACGTGCTGTTCTGGGTTGGCGACGGCGCGTTCGACATGCGCAACCAACGCACTCTGCGCGCCTTCGTCAAAGTGCTGAAAGCGGCGAAAATCGATTTCGCCGTGCTC
Organism: Pseudomonas sp. NPDC088429; assembly: GCF_044753305.1. Classification (NCBI taxonomy): domain Bacteria; kingdom Pseudomonadati; phylum Pseudomonadota; class Gammaproteobacteria; order Pseudomonadales; family Pseudomonadaceae; genus Pseudomonas; species Pseudomonas sp. NPDC088429. Next base: position 18,321 of record NZ_JBIVMX010000065.1, read on the forward strand.
GGTCTTGAAGAGCGTGACAGCGGTGACGTGGCGCGCCGCTTGGGCGACGAAGCAACCTTCCAGTTGCTCGCTAAACGCAACATTCAGACCCTGGGCAAATACAGCTTCAACCGCATCGTCACCTGCGATCCGCACAGCTTCCATGTGCTGAAAAACGAATACGGCGCGTTCGACGGCAATTACCTGGTGCAACATCACAGCACCTACATGGCGGAAATCATTCAGGCCGGCGCGCTCAATCTGGGTCAGCACAAAGGCAACAGCGTGACCTATCACGATCCGTGCTACCTCGGCCGCTACAACGGCGAGTACGAGGCGCCGCGTGAAGTGCTGCGCGCCCTCGGCATCGAAGTCAAAGAGATGCAGCGTTCCGGCTTCCGCTCACGCTGCTGCGGCGGTGGCGGCGGGGCGCCGATCACTGACATTCCGGGCAAGCAGCGGATTCCCGATATGCGCATGGAAGACATTCGCGAGACCGGCGCCGAACTGGTGGCCGTGGGTTGTCCACAGTGCACGGCGATGCTCGAAGGCGTGGTCGAACCGCGTCCGCTGATCAAGGACATTGCCGAACTGGTGGCTGACGCGCTGCTCGAAGACGCCTCGCCAAGCAAGCCTGCCACCCCGGCCAAACGTGAACCTGCGGAGGCCCACTGATGAGCGATATTATCCGCCGCGACCCGCGCGCCGAATGGATTGCCCGTAACCGTTTGCACCCGCTGCACGCGGCGATGCAACCGGCGCAGCACAGCTGGATGGGGCCGAACGGCGTCATCCGCAAGAACCTGCACGGCATGGGTTTTATCGGCCCCAACGGCATCAAACGGATCGACCGCAGCGGCGCGCAGCAGGGCGGGGCGGTCAAACGTTCGGCGGCTGTGGAAGTGCAATTGCCGCTGCATCAGGTGCCAGCCCCGGCGTTTTACATCAGCGTGGTGCCGGACATGGTCGGTGGCCGCTTGAGTAGCCACGACCGCGATTTGCTTGGCCTCGCTCATCAACTGGCCGGCAAGGACGGCGCGGTGTTGGCGGTGGTTTTTGGTGAACATAAGGAAAACGCGTTCGCTACTGCTGGCGTGGATCGTTTGTTGGTGCTCGAAGGTGAAGCCTTCAGCGGTTATGCACCGGAGCAACGCGTGCAAGGTTTGCGTGCTGTGGATAACCAGTTCAATCCGCGTCACTGGCTGCTACCGGACAGTCGCAGCGGTGGCGGTGAACTCGGTCGACGCTTCGCCGCTGCACTGGGCGAACGCCCGGCAACGCGAGTGTGGCAGGTCAAGGATCAAGAGTGCATCGGCCGCGCCGGTGCTGGCTTGCAGGATCTTGCACGTCCGCTCGCGCGGTTGATTCTGGCGTCGGCGGAATGTGCCGAACCGGTCAGCGAAACCCGTCATGAAGCGTTGCCAGTGGAGTTATCCACAAGCGTCGCCCGCAGCCTGTCGCGGATCGAAGATCTTGGCGCAGTGGCGGTCGACCCGGCAGCGATTCCGATGGCCGAAGCGGAGTTCATTTTCTCCGGCGGTAACGGCGTCAAGGACTGGGCGCTGTTCCACGAAACGGCTGCCGCACTCGGCGCCACCGAAGGCGCATCGCGGGTGGCGGTGGACGATGGCTTTATGGCGCGTGATCGCCAGGTCGGCGCGTCCGGCACTTGGGTCACCGCGCGGGTGTATGTCGCTGTGGGTATTTCCGGGGCGATCCAGCATTTGCAGGGCATTGGCGCCTGCGACAAGGTCGTGGCGATCAACCTCGATCCCGGTTGCGACATGATCAAACGCGCCGATCTCTCGGTGATCGGCGAAAGCGCAGAGATTCTTCAAGCCTTGATCGCGGCGGTGGCGGCTTACCGCAACGACGCCAAGCGCGATGCGGCTTAAGGAAACGCTATGAACACGAACGTTATCAGTCTGGTTTCAATCGGCGCTCACCCGACCTCCGGCCGGCCACGTCGCGCCGAGCAAGATGCGCGCGCTGTGGAGTTGGGCCTGCAACTCGCTGGGGATAACCTGCAAGTGCTGCATGCCGGCGATGTTGCCGAACCGGCGTTGCGCGCCTATCTGGGCATGGGCCTGGAACAGATGCATGTGCTTGAGCAACCGACTGGCGCTGATGCGTTACCGGCGCTGACCGCGTATCTGCGTGATGCCGGCGCGCAAGTGGTGCTGACCGGCAGCCAGGCCGAAACCGGTGAAGGCTCGGGGATGTTGCCGTTTCTGCTCGCCGAAGGTTTGGGCTGGCCGCTGGTGGTCGGGTTGGCGCAGGTGGAGTCGATCAATGATGGATCGGCGTTGGTGCTGCAGGCTTTGCCGCGTGGGCAACGACGTCGCTTGAAGGTGAAACTGCCGTTTCTGGCGACTGTGGATAACGCTGCGCCGAAACCTCGGCAGAGTGCTTACGGCCCGGCGCGGCGAGGGGTACTGGAGGCTGACGACGTTGAAGTTATCGATGATGAACTTCTGTCCGTCGCGACCCTGCAACCGGCCAAACCACGGCCAAAACGCCTGAAAGTGATCAAAGCCAAAAGCGGTGCTGACCGGATGAAAGCCGCTACGGCAAAAGCCAGCGGCGGCGGTGGGCAAGTGCTCAAAGGCGTCACCCCGCAGGCCGGTGCCGAAGCCATCCTCAAACTCCTCATCGAAGAAGGCGTCGTCCGCTGACACCGCTGACACCGCTGACACCGCTGACACCGCTGATCCTCTGTAGGAGCTGAGCTTGCTCGCGAAGACGGTGTGTCAGTCGGCGGATGTGTCGACTGAAACACCGCTTTCGCGAGCAAGCTCAGCTCCTACAAGTCATTTGTTGACATGAAAAATCCCCGGCATTCCTTTGCGATCAGCTTCAACCACAGGTTAAAACACCCGCTCAAACCCCCGAGGAGTCAAGTGAATGACCGTTGAGTTTCGACCTGCCCGGCGCACGGATGCGCGCGATATTGCGCGTTTGTTTCAGATCTCTTCAGAGGGTGCCTCGGACTACATCTGGAGCCAATTGGCGGAGCCGGGTGAGGCATTGCTTGATGTCGGTGAGCGGCGCTATGCGCGCGATGATGTGGATTTTTCCTGGCAGAACTGCCTGATCGCTGAGGCCGATGGCCGCGTGGTTGGCATGATGCACAGTTACGTCACGCGCGAAGATCCAGACCCGACCCCGCCCACCGACCCCGTGCTAGCGCCATACGCCGACATGGAAGTGGCGGACACGCTGTACATCTCCAGCCTCGCGCTGCACGAAGGTTGGCGCAATCAAGGGTTGGGCGTGCGCTTCCTCCAGCATGCCCAGGCCCGCGCCGATCAGCTCGCGCTCAAAGGTCTGAGCCTGATCGACTACGCCGCCAACACCGGCGCCCGCCGCTTCTATGAGCGACATGGCTTCGGCATCGTCAAAACCTGCCAAGTGGTTCCGCATCCGATGATCCGGGTGACGGGCGAGGCCTATTTGATGCGCCGAGCATGAACTCGGTTATCCACTGGCGAGGGTTTACACACAATCCCTGCTGGTCAGTCTGTGGATAACGTGTTCACCCCTCGCTGCAAGTCATGTCTGCCGTGGCTTGCAGGCCGCAGATCAAAAAACAACCAGCCTAAGTTACGGTTTTTACGGGATTTTTCTGCGGGATAACTGCGTAAGTTACCCCCGATCTCTGTTGGCGCTTCTGTGGATAAGATGTTCGCTAACCCCTGGGAGCTATATATAACGCGGCTTTCAGAGAGTTGGTCAATAACTGATCAATTCGCGCTTTTGACTCGATGAATTGCCCGTAGAGCCTGATATTTCGCATTCTTCAGGGCTTTTCCACAGCAGGCATAAAGTTACCCCCGATCTCTGTTGGCTCTTCTGTGGATAAGGTGTTTGCCATCCGCTGAACGCCACGAATGGCGTGGCTTGCAGGCTGTTGATCAAAAAGCGATCAATGTGTTTTCAAAACCGTACTTCTGGATAAGTCACGGTTTTTCTTTGCAAATCAGTGGGATATTTTTCGAATCATCCACAGTTGTCCCCATTTTCTGTGGGTGGGTGTGTGGATAACTTGTTTGCGGAAGGCTGGGGGGCTTGGTGGGTATGGGGTGCGGGGTGGTTGATCAGAAATTGTGCAATCTGGCTTTAGGGATGTGGTGTTTTTCAGGACGCCTTCGCGAGCAAGCCCGCTCCCACAGGTGGAACGCATTCCACCTGTAGGAGCTGCCGAAGGCTGCGATCTTTTGATCTTGCTCAGCCCTGAACCGGGACACCTTTGAGGTAAGGCGCAGGCTCTGCCCCAAGGTTGTTCAGCAAGCGCTCGCTGTACCAATCCACGAAGTTGACCACACCAAACTCATAGGTCTTCGAATAAGGCCCAGGCTGATACGCCGTCGAGTTGATCCCGCGCTGATTCTCCTCAGCCAGACGCCGATCCTGATCATTGGTCGCATCCCACACCTGGCGCATGCGATCAACATCGTAATCCACACCCTCAACCGCATCTTTGTGCACGATCCACTTGGTGGTGACCATGGTTTCCTGCGCGCTGATCGGCCACACGGTGAAGACGATGATGTGGTCGCCCATGCAGTGGTTCCAGGAGTGCGGCAGGTGCAGGATGCGCATCGAGCCGAGATCCGGGTTCTTGATGCGGCCCATCAGTTTCGCGCAGCCCTGTTTGCCGTCGAGGGTCATCGACACGGTGCCTTTGAGCAGCGGCATGCGCACGATGCGGTTACGCAGGCCGAAACTGGCGTGGGCGTAAGGAATCTTCTCGGCTTCCCAGGCTGCAGCGGAGGCGGCGACGTGATCCTTGAACGCCTGATCGGCGCGCGGGTCGGTGACGTCGTCCCATTCCAGCAGGGTTTTCAGCAGTTCCGGGTGCGACGCGTTGCAGTGGTAGCACTCGCGGTTGTTTTCCAGCACCAGTTTCCAGTTCGCTTTTTCCATCAAGGTGGTGGTGATCGCCACCTTGGTGTTCTCCATGTCGTACGGTTCCATGTAATGGTTCAGCGTCGACAGGAAGTCATCAATGGCCGGTGGATTCTCCGCCAGGCTGATAAAGATGTAGCCGCCGGCGGTCTTCACGTTGACTGGTTTGAGGCCGTACTGCTTCATGTCGAAGTCGGCGCCCATTTCGGTGCCGGCGAACAACAGGCGACCGTCCAGCTCGTACGTCCACTGGTGATAGTGGCAGACCAGTTTGGCGACTTTGCCCTTCTCGCTGGTGCACAGACGCGAGCCACGGTGGCGGCAGACGTTGTGGAACGCATGCACAACGCCTTCAGCGCCACGAATGACGATGATCGGGTTCTTGCCGATCTGCAGGGTCAGATAGTTGCCTTTGGCCGGGATCTCGCAGGTCATGCCGGCAATCAACCACTCTTTCTGGAAGATCTCCTGCATGTCGATATCGAAAAGGCGTTCATCGCTGTAGAACGGTTGTGGCAGCGAAAAGGTGCGCTCGCGCTCCTGGAGCATTTGTGCGGTGGCCTTGCGTGCGGGTTCCAGCGGATCGCCCAGGCTGATTTTTGCGGTGACGTCCATCGATGTGATCCTCATGGCCCTCTACGTGGCCGGCGAATGTGGCTAATCAGGGGTGCTGCAAAGTGGCTACGCAAGGTGTAAAGAATCTGTCTTGGTGTTGGGGCGAGTGTGGGCCCGGCGCGGGGCGCAACCTTATCCATGGGCGACATGATGCAATCTGTTCCCGACGCGCAACCCCCGGTGGTTGGGGGCTGGTCGCGATAAGTATGCCGATGTCGCGGATAGGTAAACGGGCGGTTCGCGCTATACGCAGAATCGCCGACATGAGGCCGACAGTCGGCCGTGGAGAACAGCATGTCCAACAGCTTCCTGAATCCGGTCACCACCCAGACCTGGGCCAATGGCCGACACATCGTCCGTTGCGTCAAAGTCATCCAGGAAACCTGGGACGTGCGCACCTTCTGCTTTATGGCCGACCAGCCGATCCTGTTCTTCTTCAAGCCCGGGCAGTTCGTGACCCTGGAGCTGGAAATCGAAGGCCAGCCGATCATGCGTTCGTACACCATTTCCAGTTCGCCGTCGGTGCCGTACAGCTTTTCGGTGACGATCAAACGCGTGCCGGGCGGCAAGGTCTCGAACTGGTTGCACGACACGCTGCATGAAGGGCAGGAGTTGGCGGTGCACGGGCCGGTCGGGCTGTTCAACGCCATCGACTTCCCGAGCCCGAAAGTCTTGTACCTGAGCGGCGGCGTCGGTATCACGCCGTGCATGTCGATGGCGCGCTGGTTCTACGACACCAACGCCAACGTCGACATGACCTTTATCCACAGCGCGCGCTCGCCGAAAGACATCATTTACCACCGCGAGCTGGAGCACATGGCGTCGCGGATCGACAACTTCAGCCTGCACCTGATTTGTGAGAAGCACGGTTTGGGTGAGCCGTGGGCCGGGTATCGCGGTTACCTGAACCACAAGATGCTGGAACTGATGGTGCCGGACTTCCTTGAGCGCGAAGTGTTCTGCTGCGGGCCGACGCCGTACATGAATGCGGTCAAGCGGTTGCTGGAAGTGGCTGGTTACGACATGTCGCGTTATCACGAGGAATCGTTCGGTGCCACGCCGCCCGAGGCCCGTGCCGATGCGGTGGAACAGGCGGAGCAAGCTGCGGATGCACCGGAAATTGATATCGCCGATCTGCATCAGGTCGAGTTCACCTCGTCCGGCAAGAGCATCCGTGTGGCACCGGGCGAGACCGTACATGCGGCGGCTGCCAAGCTTGGGTTGATGATTCCGAAAGCGTGCGGGATGGGGATTTGCGGGACGTGCAAGGTGCTGAAGCTGGGTGGCGAGGTGGAGATGGAGCACAACGGCGGGATTACCGAGGACGACGAGGCGGAGGGGTTTATCTTGTCGTGCTGCAGTGTGCCTAAAGGTGATGTGCGTATCGAGTTTTGAGGGGGGCGAATTTTTGCGTACGGCTTGCCCCTCACCCCAGCCCTCTCCCAGAGGGAGAGGGGGCCGACCGAGGTGTCTGGCGCTCTACATCGACCTGAAAGACCTTATCGATTGTGGATTCGGCAAAGCAGTTTCATGTCGGCGAAATCCTCAAATATCCCCCAATCAGCCCCCTCTTCCAGAGGGAGAGGGGACTGACCGAGGTGTCTGGCGCTCTACATCGACCTGAAAGACCTTATCGATTATGGATTCGGCAAAGCAGTTTCATGTCGGCGAAACCCTCAAATATCCCCCAATCAGTCCCCTCTCCCTTTGGGAGAGGGCTAGGGTGAGGGGGCTTTTTCAGTCAACAAACAAATCCGGCATCAACGCCGCCTCGCTTTCCCGATCAAACCGGTAGTGATTGAACTCAGTCACACCGCTCTCGCGCAAAATTTCTTCATCAATCAATAGCCGCCCGGTGATCTGCCGATCGCGGCTATCCAAAATCACATGCGCCGCATCCGCCATGATCGCTGGCGTTCGCGCCTGCTTGAACGACTCCCGATTCCCCAGTTGAAACTCAATCGCCGCCGTGGCAATCATCGTCTGCGGCCACAACGAATTCACGCTGATTCCGTACGCGGCAAACTCCTCACTCATCCCCAGCGTCAACATGCTCATGCCGTACTTGGTCACCGTGTAGGGGCTGAACTGTGCAAACCACTTGCTCGCCAGATTCAGCGGTGGCGACAGATTGAGGATGTGCCCCGAGGATTTCTTCAGATAGGGCAGGGCGGCCTGGCTGCACAGCAGCACCGCGCGGGTGTTGATCTGGTGCATCAGGTCGAAGCGTTTGAGCTCGATGTGTTGCACACCAGTGAGTTTGATTGCCCCGGCGTTGTTTACCAGCGCATCGATGCCGCCGAAGTGCTCATTGGCTTGAGCCAGTGCTCGGCGCACCGCGTCCTCATCACGCACATCCACCTGCAACGCCAACGCCTTGCCGCCCGCCGCTTCGACTTCAGCGGCGACGCTGTGAATGGTGCCGGGCAATTTCGCGTGGGGTTCGGCGCTCTTCGCCGCGATGACGATATTGGCCCCGTCCCTCGCGGCACGCAGCGCAATCTCACGGCCAATGCCACGGCTGGCGCCGGTGATGAACAGGGTTTTGCCTTGTAACGACATGCCGATGCTCCTGCTTATTGTTATGTGAGCGGAGGGCTCGACAGACAATGTAGACCAAGCAGATCAGGGAACGCTGTCTCCGGCATGATCGTTCCCACGCTCCGCGTGGGAATGCAGCCACTGACGCTCCGCGTCGTAGCGGTGCTCAGCTTTACGTTTATGGTGAGGCTGGAACGCGGAGCGTCCCGAGAGGCATTCCCACGCGGAGCGTGGGAACGATCAGTGCGGAGGTCGGGCGGACTCAATTTGCTCGTTCCCATGCTCCGCGTGGGAATGCAGCCCGGGACGCTCTGCGTCCCATCAATACCAGCACTGAACCTCAATCAGCCCCGGCATTCCCGCGTAGTCTCTAGCGCTCGAATAACGCCAATGCTCCGGCAAGTCCACATATCCACGTTTCACTGGATTGTTGTGGATGTATTCAAGCTTCTGACGCATCACCGATTCGCTGTAGACCATTTCTGCGTGTGAACCTTCCTGCCACAACTGGTACACCCGATCCTGCTTATGCGCGCGTTTGCTAAAGCGCAGACGTTTCAGGGCTTTGTCGGCACCTTTGCTTTGCAGATCATTGATGATTTGTCGCGCGGTGAAAGATTTGAATTGGCTGAGACATTTACTCAGGTCGGGCGCCTGAGCGACGAAGTGAAGATGGTTTTCCAGAATCACGTAGCCGTACAGCTTCAAGTCATGGTGGGTCTGTTGATAACGCCAGCAGTTGAGCAGGTGGTCGACGATGTACGGGCGGATGAATAACGGCAACCACTCCATGATCGTGCAAGTCAGGAATTGCGGTTTGTCGGTTTCAGTAATGGTGTAGCGGCTTCGGCCCATGGGATTCTTCCTTGAATCTTGCGGTACGACGGGAATGGAACGCGGAGCGTCCCGGGAGGCGTTTCCACGCAGAGCGTGGGAACGATCAGGGTGAGGCGGGTGGGATGATCGCGCTAGAAGAGAAGTCTGGTATTACGGTGGGAAAAGTCATCCTCGGCCGAAGATCGATCCCACGCTCTGCGTGGGAATGCAGCCATTGACGCTCTGCGTCATAGCGGTGTTTAGCGTCTGGGGAATGGAACGCGGAGCGTCCCGGGAGGCGTTCCCACGCGGAGCGTGGGAACGATCAGTGCGCTGGCGTCAGGTCAGGCGGACATGACTTCGCGGATGTCGCGGGCGAGTTCGCGGACGCGTTCTTCTTCGGTGTCCCACGAGCACATGAAGCGTGCGCCGCCCTTGCCGATGAAGGTGTAGAAACGCCAGTTCTTCGCGGTGAGCGCGGCGATGGCCGGTTCCGAGAGTTGCAGGAACACGCCGTTGGCCTGCACCGGGAACATCAGTTCGACGCCGGGAATGTCGCTGACCAGTTCCGCGAGCAATTGCGCGCAGTGGTTGGCGTGGCGCGCATATTTCAGCCAGGCGTCGGTTTCGAGGATGCCGACCCACGGGGCCGAGAGGAAGCGCATTTTCGACGCCAACTGACCGGCCTGTTTGCAGCGGTAGTCGAAGTCTTCAGCCAGTTTGTGGTTGAAGAACAGAATCGCCTCACCCACCGCCATGCCGTTTTTCGTGCCGCCAAAGCACAGCACATCGACACCAGCCTTCCAGGTCAGATCCGCTGGCGAGCAGCCGAGGAAGGCGCAGGCGTTGGAGAAGCGCGCGCCGTCCATGTGCAGGTGCAGGCCCAGTTCCTTGCAAGTGGCGCTGATGGCGCGGACTTCTTCCGGGGTGTAGACGCTGCCGACTTCAGTGGCTTGGGTCAGGGTCACCACGCGCGGTTTCGGGTAGTGGATGTCCTGGCGCTTGAGCGCGACTTCGCGGATCGACTGCGGGGTGATTTTGCCGTTTTCAGTGCCGGCGATCAGCAGTTTCGAGCCGTTGGAGAAAAATTCCGGGGCGCCGCATTCGTCGGTTTCGACGTGGGCGGTTTCCGAGCAGATCACGCTGTGGTAACTCTGGCACAGCGACGACAGGGCCAGCGAGTTGGCGGCGGTGCCGTTGAAGGCGAAGAACACTTCGCAGTCGGTTTCAAACAATTGGCGGAAATGGTCGGACGCGCGCGCGGTCCATTCATCGTCGCCATAAGCGCGCTGGTGGCCGTGGTTGGCCTGTTCCATGGCAGCCCAGGCCTCAGGGCAGATACCGGAATAGTTGTCGCTGGCGAATTGTTGGCTCTTGTCGGTCATGGCCGGCTTCCGTGGTCGAGACTCTTGTGAAGGCTCGTGGTCAATGATGGTGCGCACTTTACCGAAGATCTTCCGGGGAGCACACGAGATGTCGCTGTCTGAACATTACAAGGATGCAGGCCGATTATGCACCTGAGAAAACGCGACGGCGCGCTGGATCTGCTCAAGTGGCTGGCGCTGCTGAGCATGTTGCTCGATCACCTGCGATATGTCGGGTTCTCCGCCGATTGGCTGTACGTGCCGGGACGATTGGCATTTCCGTGGTTTTGCCTGGCGATGGCGGCGAATCTTTCGCGCGATGGTTCGCGGAAGATGGAGTGGCGCTATCTGGGGTGGTTGTTGCTGTTCAGTGCGGTGAGTGAGATTCCGTATCGGTTGTACATTCCCGAGCCGGATACGTTGAATGTGATGCCGACGCTGGCGCTGGGCTTGCTGGTGGCGCGGGGCTGGCAGGATCCATCGGTGATGTCGCGATTGCTCGGTGTTGCTGCGCTGGTGCTGGCGATGGTTTTCCCGGAGCGGCTGATGTTCGGGTTCTTCGGTGTTTTGTTGCCGCTGGCGATGCTGCTGGTGTTTCGTCGGCCGTGGTATTTCAGCCTGTTGCCGGGATTGGTATGCCTCGCAGCGAATCAATGGCAAGTGCTTTACGACTCGGCGAGGTTCGGCAGTAGCGTGGCCATTCTTGGCATTGCCGCGTGTCTATTTGCGCCAGTGCTCGGAATGTTCCTGTTGCGACATGGGCGACATCTGCAGCCGCCGCCGATGCGTCGCTGGGCTTACGCCCTTTATCCCGCGCATTTCCTCCTGCTGCTACTTATCCGTCAAGTCACCGCTTAACCCCTGTAGGAGTGAGCCTGCTCGCGATAGCGGTGTATCAGCCACCATTTGCTCCGCTGACCCACCGCCATCGCGAGCAGGCTCACTCCTACAGGGGATCTGCGCAGATTCAACAAGGCATTTCCAGCCATGTCGTAAACGCACCTTTGCGTGGCGTCCGCAGGCATTTGAGCTGTCTGCGCCGGTCATACCATCGGCATCAAAGGGCACTGCCGTGATTGCCGGTGCCTTACCGAGACGAATGGCGCACAGATGCCGCTGGGAGAGACGCGATGTTCAGCAAGCAAGACCAGATCCAGGGTTACGACGATGCACTGCTGGCAGCGATGAATGCCGAGGAGCAACGTCAGGAAGATCACATCGAGCTGATCGCGTCAGAGAACTACACCAGCAAACGCGTGATGGAAGCGCAAGGCAGCGGCCTGACCAACAAATACGCCGAAGGCTATCCGGGCAAGCGCTACTACGGTGGCTGCGAGCATGTGGATAAAGTCGAAGCACTGGCCATCGAACGCGCCAAGCAACTGTTCGGCGCCGATTACGCCAACGTTCAGCCGCACTCCGGTTCGTCGGCCAACAGCGCCGTCTACCTCGCGCTGATCCAGCCGGGCGACACCATCCTCGGCATGAGCCTCGCCCACGGCGGTCACCTGACCCACGGCGCCAAAGTGTCGTCCTCGGGCAAGCTCTACAACGCTGTGCAGTACGGCATCAACACCGACACCGGTTTGATCGATTACGACGAAGTCGAGCGTCTTGCCGTCGAATCCAAGCCGAAAATGATCGTCGCCGGTTTCTCCGCTTACTCGAAGACCCTCGACTTCCCGCGCTTCCGTCAGATCGCTGACAAAGTCGGCGCGCTGCTCTTCGTCGACATGGCCCACGTTGCCGGTCTGGTTGCCGCCGGTCTGTACCCGAACCCGCTGCCGTACGCCGACGTGGTCACCACCACCACGCACAAAACCCTGCGTGGCCCACGTGGCGGGCTGATCCTGGCCAAGTCCAACGAAGAGATCGAGAAGAAGCTCAACGCCGCCGTATTCCCCGGCGCTCAGGGCGGCCCGCTGATGCACGTCATCGCCGGTAAAGCCGTGTGCTTCAAGGAAGCGCTGGAGCCAGGTTTCAAGGCTTATCAGCAACAAGTGATCGACAACGCTCAGGCGATGGCCAGCGTGTTTATCAAACGTGGCTACGATGTAGTGTCCGGCGGTACCGACAACCACTTGTTCCTGGTCAGCCTGATCCGTCAGGGCCTGACCGGTAAAGACGCCGACGCCGCCCTCGGCCGTGCACACATCACCGTCAACAAGAACGCCGTGCCGAACGATCCGCAATCGCCGTTCGTGACCTCGGGCCTGCGCATCGGCACCCCGGCCGTCACTACGCGCGGTTTCAAGGTGACCCAGTGCGAAGTGTTGGCCGGCTGGATCTGCGACATCCTCGACAACCTCGGTGATGCCGATGTCGAGGCCAATGTTGCCCAGCAAGTGTCGGCCCTGTGCGCAGACTTCCCGGTTTATCGCTGAGTGTTCTGGAGTAACTGACTATGCAACGCTATTCGGGCTTCGGCCTCTTCAAACACTCCCTCAGCCACCACGAAAACTGGCAGCGCATGTGGCGCACGCCGACGCCGAAAAAGGTCTACGACGTGGTCATCGTCGGCGGCGGCGGGCACGGTCTGGCGACTGCCTACTATCTGGCGAAAGAACACGGCATCACCAACGTCGCCGTGGTCGAGAAGGGCTGGCTGGGCGGCGGTAACACCGCGCGCAACACCACCATTGTCCGCTCCAACTACCTGTGGGACGAGTCGGCGCACCTCTACGAGCACGCGATGAAATTGTGGGAAGGCCTGTCCCAAGACCTCAACTACAACGTGATGTTCTCCCAGCGCGGCGTCTATAACCTGTGCCACACCCTGCAGGACATTCGTGATTCCGAGCGTCGGGTCAGCGCCAACCGCCTCAACGGTGTCGATGGCGAACTGCTCAACGCCAAGCAAGTCGCTGACGAGATTCCGTACCTCGACTGCTCGAAAAACACTCGGTATCCAGTGATGGGCGCGACCGTTCAGCGTCGCGGCGGCGTCGCCCGTCACGATGCCGTGGCCTGGGGCTTTGCCCGTGCCGCCGACGCCTTGGGCGTGGACTTGATTCAGCAGACCGAAGTGATCGGTTTCCGCAAGGAAAACGGCGTGTGCATCGGTGTTGAAACCAACAAGGGTTTTATCGGCGCCAAGCGCGTCGGCGTGGTCACGGCCGGTAACTCCGGGCACATGGCCAAGCTCGCCGGTTTCCGTCTGCCGATCGAATCCCAACGGCTGATAGGTATTGTTTACGTGTGTATTAATGTGATTTTGGTAATTGTGTTATTGTGTATCTTT
>NZ_JBIVMX010000066.1:0-31368 GCF_044753305.1 Pseudomonas sp. NPDC088429
CCCGCCCTCACCGTCCCACTCACCGACGGTGTCGTCACCACCGAGGCGCGTAACCTGGCTTCGCTGCCGACCATCAAGCTGGCCCTGGAAAAAGGCGCGGCCGTGATGGTCTGCTCGCACCTTGGCCGTCCGACCGAAGGCGAGTTCTCTGCCGAGAACAGCCTCAAGCCTGTCGCTGACTACCTGAGCAAAGCGCTGGGCCGTGAAGTGCCGCTGGTGGCTGATTACCTCGGTGGCGTTGACGTCAAGGCCGGCGACATCGTGCTGTTCGAAAACGTGCGCTTCAACAAAGGCGAGAAAAAGAACGCTGACGAACTGGCCCAGCAATACGCCGCCCTGTGCGACGTGTTCGTGATGGACGCGTTCGGCACCGCTCACCGCGCCGAAGGTTCGACCCACGGCGTGGCCAAGTTCGCCAAAGTCGCCGCTGCTGGCCCACTGTTGGCCGCCGAACTGGATGCACTGGGTAAAGCGCTGGGCGCACCGGCTCAGCCAATGGCGGCCATTGTTGCCGGCTCCAAGGTGTCGACCAAACTCGACGTGCTGAACAGCCTGAGCCAGATCTGCAATCAACTGATCGTCGGCGGCGGCATCGCCAACACCTTCCTCGCGGCCGCTGGCCACCCGGTGGGCAAGTCGCTGTACGAACCGGATCTGCTCGACACCGCACGCGCCATCGCCGCCAAAGTCAGCGTGCCGCTGCCGGTTGACGTGGTGGTTGCCAAAGAATTTGCCGAGACCGCAGAAGCCACCGTCAAGCTGATCGCTGACGTCGCTGCTGACGACATGATTCTCGACATCGGCCCGCAAACCGCAGCCAACTTCGCCGAACTGCTGAAATCGTCGAAAACCATTCTGTGGAACGGCCCGGTCGGCGTGTTTGAATTCGACCAGTTCGGCAACGGCACCAAAGTGCTGGCCCAAGCCATCGCGGAAAGCTCGGCATTCTCGATTGCTGGCGGTGGCGACACCTTAGCCGCCATCGATAAATATGGCGTGGCTGAGCAAATCTCCTACATTTCCACCGGTGGTGGCGCGTTCCTCGAATTCGTCGAGGGCAAAGTGCTGCCAGCCGTTGAAGTCCTGGAAAGCCGGGCCAAGGCCTGAGGCCGCCCGTTTGGCCAGGCAAAGGAGTGTTCACATGGTCAAGTCGTTAGCACTGTTGTTGCTGACCGGTACGCTGGCGGCCTGCGGGAGTAACCCGAAGGCCGAAGCTACGCCGGCGCCGAGCGAGTCGCAGAAGGGCTGTTATCAGGCCGACTGGCAGGCCGAAACCAACCCGGTGCTGAACAAGCGCTCGGGCCCGGACGGTCTGGACAAATACGAGACGCAAACCCCGGCCAAGGAACATGGTTGTCCTTGACGGGTCTGACTCTTTAACTCAGGGCTGGCGGCGTGCGCCGTCAGTCGAGGAACACGGATGAAAGGCTTGATCGCCATTGCGGCGTTGGCATTGTTGGGCGGTTGCGCGCAGTTGAACCTGTTCCAGTCGTCTGCCCCGGCGGATAACTGGACGACCTGGACCTGCGACAGCCAGGCCAAAGTGCTGTGGCGCTACGCCGATGCCGACAAGAAGGAAGTCGACGTTCGACTGGGCGGCGGTGATCAGGTCTATCGCCTGAAAGAAGAGCCGGGCGCTTCGGGCACGCTGTACAGCGACGGCATGCTGGCGTTCCACGTCAAGGGAGAGGAAGGCCTGGTGTACTGGGTCGCCACCAATGACCTGATCGGCCGCGGCTGCAAAGCCGAGTAATTGCAACACCACAGATCCAATGTGGAAACAGATCCAACTGTGGGAGCGAGCTTGCTCGCGAAAGCGGTGGATCAGCTTGCATCAATGTTGGCTGTTGAAATGCATTCGCGAGCAAGCTCGCTCCCACAGGGGTTCTGTGTAGCTCTCAGGATTCTGCTTTATCGAATCACCAGACCGGGCCTCAACCCCCGATCTGCAATCACTTGAATAGCCGCCGCCGCTCCGGCAGGCTGGCACGATTAACGACCCTCAACCGGGAGAGACACACACAATGGCACTTATCAGCATGCGCCAGATGTTGGACCACGCAGCCGAATTCGGCTACGGCGTTCCAGCTTTCAACGTCAACAACCTTGAGCAGATGCGCGCCATCATGGAAGCCGCTGACAAGACTGACTCCCCGGTGATCGTTCAGGCTTCGGCCGGCGCTCGCAAATACGCCGGCGCACCATTCCTGCGTCACCTGATCCTGGCCGCGATCGAAGAGTTCCCGCACATCCCGGTGTGCATGCACCAGGACCACGGCACCAGCCCTGACGTCTGCCAGCGTTCGATCCAACTGGGCTTCAGCTCGGTAATGATGGACGGCTCGCTGGGCGAAGACGGCAAGACCCCGACCGACTACGACTACAACGTCCGCGTTACCCAACAAACCGTGGCCATGGCTCACGCCTGCGGCGTTTCGGTAGAAGGCGAGCTGGGCTGCCTGGGTTCGCTGGAAACCGGCATGGCCGGTGAAGAAGACGGTATCGGCGCCGAAGGCGTTCTGGATCACAGCCAAATGCTGACCGACCCGGAAGAAGCCGCTGACTTCGTCAAACGCACCCAGGTCGATGCCTTGGCCATCGCCATCGGCACCAGCCACGGCGCCTACAAGTTCACCAAGCCACCTACTGGCGACGTGCTGGCGATCGACCGTATCAAGGAAATCCACAAACGCATCCCGAACACCCACCTGGTGATGCACGGTTCCTCGTCGGTGCCACAAGAGTGGCTGGCGATCATCAACCAGTACGGCGGCGACATCAAAGAAACCTACGGCGTACCGGTTGAAGAAATCGTCGAAGGCATCAAGTACGGCGTGCGCAAGGTCAACATCGACACCGACCTGCGTCTGGCATCCACCGGCGCCATGCGTCGCCTGATGGCCACCAACCCGAGCGAATTCGACCCACGTAAATTCTTCGGCGCGACCGTGACCGCAATGCGTGATGTTTGTATCGCTCGTTATGAAGCGTTCGGTACTGCGGGCAATGCTTCGAAGATCAAACCGATCTCACTGGAAGCGATGTATCAGCGTTATCTGAAAGGTGAGTTGAACGCTAAGGTTAACTAAACGTTTGGTTTGACCTGTTAAAGAAACCCGCCGAGAGGCGGGTTTTTTTTGTGGAAAAGTTATATGGGAAATACCCTCTTGTATATGGCATAGATAGGTGTTTTAGGCTCAGCTGTAAAAGTGGTTTAGATATAGCTATCAATAATTTTCGCATATTCGGATTTAGGAGAGGCGCCTGTCTTAGTTAATACGGCTTCACCATTTTTAAAAAGAATGATGCAGGGTAAATTACGCACGGCATACTTTGCTGATATTTCCCCGCATTCATCGACGTTAACTTTCACAAAGATAGCACGACCTTGATAAGAATCGGATAGCTCCTCGATGACGGGGGCGATCACTTTGCAGGGGCCACACCATTCGGCCCAAAAACGAACCAAAACGGGAAGTGCAGATTTCAATACAATTTGATCAAAATTCGAATTGGTAACTTCAATGCTCATAATATTCACCTGTTTCACTTTGTGAGGCTTCGCACCAGCGAACTGCAGGTCGCGGATTTATTGATGACTACGAGAGCTAAATTAGCTAATCGTAAACGGTACCTCGTTGGACCAGTCGAGATTGTTACCTACAGTACCGTTTTCCTCCAATTGTCGCGTTACCGCAATGTAGGTTCCGGGGTTCAAGTTGTGAGTCTGAATTCCAAGTTACCACTGCCGAACGAGGTGCCCTGTCCGAGCATAATTCCTGCTGTTTTAATCGCAACGAAGATTCGGGCGTTTGCCGGTCCTTGCCCTTTTACAAGGGCGGTGTTGCCAGTGACGGTAATGCTGTGAATGGTGGTGGTGGCCATTGCTCGATCCTTCATGTTGTGGGGGGGGGCTCGGGCTATTTTTAAACGAGTGACCAGTTTTGCACACCTGTTAGAAATAACAGTCTCGACGAACGGCTATCCATCATTGGCATTTCATAGTTGTCGAGATTAGCCAGAGGCTTTCTTAGAAAAGAGGGGGCGTATCGCAAAAAATTATAAAAGACTGTCAGGTTTGACAGTGGGCAGTTTGTTCGAATGGCCCCGCCTAAAATCCTACGTCAAGTCATGGAGTACTGAGTCATGGGTATTAAGAATGTCGACCTGTCGCAGCGATGAAACTTTGTAGGAGTGAGCCTGCTCGCGATCGCGGTGGGTCATTCAGCACAGATGTTGAATGCTGGTCCGACATCGCGAGCAGGCTCACTCCTACAGTTGGATCGGATGTGATCTGCCAGGTAGGAGGTGTCTGCGAGGCCGTCATCGTTGGAAAGCCAACTCCCACCGGGGGGTGGGGGGCCTCGGTGGGTTATTTATCGTGATCGATATCCAGTTTGGTAAAGGTCACCTGGCCGCCTTCGCTGGTGTAGCCGGTGTTGTCTTGCACGTAAACCCCGGCCTTGAAGTACAGCGGCTTATTTCACCACGTCGCGCGCTGAAAACCCGACCGCTATTGCCCTCAGGAGTGCTGACTTGGAGCGAGGTCATTTCATTCGAATAAATCCCCAAGCTCTTCAAGGGTTGGCATGGCGGCTGGAACGACTGCGAGTTCACGCGCACCCAGCACCCGTGCATACGCGATCATGCCGACGGATAAGTGCCTTTCTCTACTGGGATGACTTTGTGGCGTGTCAGCGGGAATGGCCTTAGCCGAATGCCACTGTTTGCCGCTCCAAACATTGAATGAGCTTCTTATTGGTTTTCCTGATTTTTAATTCTAAATTGTTATTAAAAACTGTCAGCTTTGACAGTGGTGGTTCCATGTTCAGAGGATGAAAATTCCAGCCTCATTTGATCTAGGTAAAGAATATTATTATGGATGCGATAATTCAGGCTCAATTGGACTCGACTCTATTGGGTGATGGGGTCGTTGTAGAATATGTCTTTAATGATGCGATCACAGGCGCGCAGGAGCATCGGATATTTACAGGTAAGCTGAAAGAAAAAGATAGTTCAATGCTGACGATTGTTGGCGAAGGCGGTGATGGTGATATTAGAGTCGTGTTGATTAAAAGGATTGTCAGCTTTAAACCCGAGGCTAAATTTTTATCCGTTGATGCAGGAGCCGGAAGGATAATAAAACTGACCGTTAGTACGTCAGATTCGATAGAAATTGTAAAAGCAAAAATTCAGGACAAAGAAGGTACTGTTCCTGATCGGCAACGACTATTGTTTGCAGGCAGGGAGCTCCAAGATGGGCGCACGTTGGACTCCTATGGAATCAAGGAGAACTCAACTTTGCATTTGGTACTACGTTTACACGGAGGGTAAATTGCGTGCTGAACTACTTGTTAATCGGTGCGCCGCAAAAGATTATTCCCACCGTAGAGGCAGCCTGAGGCTGCTCCTACAGTACTGTGGGGTTGGTGATGGATCATTTATCGTGATCGATATCCAGTTTGGTGAAGGTCACCTGACCGCCTTCGCTGGTGTAGCCGGTGTTGTCTTGCACATAAACCCCGGCCTTGAAGTACAGCGGCTTATTCCGCCACGTTGCGCTGATCTGGGAATCCCATTGATAACCGGCCGCGCTCACGCCTAGCGCGCCGCCCGGGCTCAGGTGAATGAGGTAGTTGAACTCGTTATCCAGTTTGATCCCGGTGGCCAAGGTAATAACGCGGCTTTCTTTGTCATCCGGGTGCATGCGCACTTTGATCACGAGATTGCCGGTTTCAGTCTTGGTCTTGTACTGATATTCAAGTTTCACCATTGGCCGCTGGCTTTCATACGCATGAATCTGGCCGATCACGATTTTGCCCGAGCTCGGCACTTTGTTGACCGTAACCGTCGCGCGCAGCAAGTTGTCGGCGTCGGGGTAGTACCAGTTGCGCAGCGTGCCATTGCTGTAAGTCTCGCGCAGTTCAGTGCGCGGATAGATGGCGTTTTCGGTTTTAGAGCCGGTGACCGGTGACCAGAAGAACAAGGTGCCGGTGTCGGAATGGAAGTACTGATCTTTGAAGCCATTCACCAGTTTTGAGGTTTCGACGGTGTACGGCGGACTGCCGACGGGAACGCTGAGGTTCCAGGTTGCGAGATCGATCATGTCGGTTCTTCCACTCAATTCATCCTGAACGCGGGTGCCAGGAGCTCTAGCCCGCGTCTTTTGGGGGCGGCCTTTATAAGCGTAGAGGCGTTTTTTGTTAACGCCCGTTTGGCAGATGATTGACGTCAACATCCTGTCGAAATGCCATCTTTCCCGGATTCCGGGGGCTGCAGCGGTGACCGTTAGTCGGTAAATGGCACGTTTGGTTAAATGATGGCCTGATGACAGCTATTGCTTTTACAGATCCCGGACTAGAGTGAACGCTCAGTATGTGTACGGTTTTTACCGGAACCGACCTGTAGTCCCGAGAAGAGAAGCAGCATGGAATGCGCGCAACCCCCGCCAGGTGAAGGCAACTCTGTCCTACTGATTGTTGATGATTACCCTGAAAACCTGATCAGCATGCGCGCGTTGCTGCAGCGTCAGGACTGGCAGGTCATCACCGCCGCCTCCGGTTTCGAGGCGCTCAGTCTGTTGCTGGAACACGACGTCGATCTGGTACTGCTCGATGTGCAGATGCCGGGTATGGACGGTTTCGAGGTCGCGCGGCTGATGCGCGGCAGTCAGCGTACGCGCCTTACGCCAATTATTTTCCTCACCGCCAACGAGCAATCTCAGGATGCCGTGATCAAGGGTTACGCCAGCGGTGCAGTGGATTACCTGTTCAAACCGTTCGATCCACAGATTCTCAAGCCCAAGGTGCAGGCGTTGCTGGAACACCAGCGTAATCGCCGCGCCTTGCAGCGTTTGAGTCATGATCTGGAAGCGGCGCGAGCCTTTAATGCTTCGGTATTGGATAACGCTGCCGAAGGGATTTTGGTGGTGGGCGAGGACGGCGTGATCCGTTTTGCCAACCCGGCGATTTCTCGGTTGCTCAACGCGCCAGTAACGGAGCTGGAGGGTAAGGAGTTTCTCGACTACCTGCAGAAACCGCACATTCCCGTGTGGGCCGATTCCGAGTTTTATGCCGGCTACAAACGCGGGGAAACCCTAAGACTGCACGACGCTTTATTACGCACCGCGCCGGGGCAGCAGGTGCCGGTGGCACTTTCATGTGCTGCGCTGCCGTCTGAGCAGCACGCGATGGTGGTGACCGTGCTGGACATGTCGGTCGTACGTCACCTTCATCAGCAACTGGAATTCCAAGCGGTTACCGATCCTTTGACCGGTTTGCTCAATCGCCGAGGTTTCTACCAGACCGTTGAAAACCTGCTGCTGCGTGGGGAGCGCAGCGACAGCAGTTGGGTGCTGCTGTATCTGGATCTCGATGGCTTCAAACGGGTCAACGATTCGCTGGGTCACGATGCCGGCGACCGCGTGTTGCGCTGGGTCTCTGAACAGTTGAAGGCTTGCCTGCGACCGTTCGATATCCTCGCGCGTATGGGCGGCGATGAATTCACCGCACTGCTGGATCTGGAATTCCCTGAGCAAGCGGCAAAGATCGCCGAGAAACTCATCGAGCGCGTTTCCATCTGCCAGCAAATCGAAGGACTGGATATCGCCCTCGGCGCCAGTATCGGCATCGCGACGTTTCCGGACTGCGGCTCAAACCTCGACGGACTGCTGCGCGCCTCGGACATTGCCATGTACGAAGCCAAACGCGCCGGTCGTCAGCAATATCGCTTCTATGATCACGAAATGAATGGCCGCGCCCGTTCGCGCTTGATGCTCGAAGAGAGCGTGCGCACCGCCATCGAGAACCGTGATTTCAATCTCGTTTATCAGCCGCAAGTGGCCATCGACACTGGCCAGATCCGTGGGTTTGAAGCACTGCTACGCTGGCAGCACCCGAGCGTTGGCGATGTTCCGCCAGGGCTGTTTTTACCGTTGCTCGAAGAGGCGCGGTTGATCAGTCGGCTCGGCAGCTGGATTTATCATCGCGGCGCTGGTCAACGCAAAGCCTGGGAAACCTTGTTCGCTGAAGATCTGGTGCTTGGTGTGAGTTTGAGCAACACCCAGTTCAGCATGCCGAATCTGGTCACTGAATTGCGTCAGGTCATGGAGCGCCATGCGCTGCAGCCTCGGCAACTGGAAGTTGAAGTCACCGAAGAAGCCTTGATGCAAAACCCTGACGAAACCCGCAAGCAACTGCGCTTGCTGCGCAATCTCGGCGTGCGGGTGGCACTGGATGATTTCGGTTCTGGCCCGTGTTCGCTGGCGCATCTGCGTGATCTGGAGCTGGACACACTCAAACTTGATCGCCATCTCATCGCTCGATTGCCGGACTCTGCGCGCGACGCCTCACTGGTCAGCACGGTGATCAACCTTTGCAAACAGTACGGTTTGCTGGTGATCGCCGAAGGGGTCGAAACCATCGAGCAATACCAATGGCTGCAGGCGCATGGCTGCGAGTACGTGCAAGGTTTCCTTGTCGCACGGCCATTGATCGCCGAAGACGCCGCCAGCTTCGCCGAGCCTTTCGACTGGAGCGCGCTGCCCGGTTGAATTCGCTACACTGGCGCACCTTTTTTTCGA
This sequence comes from Pseudomonas sp. NPDC088429, assembly GCF_044753305.1. NCBI lineage: Bacteria > Pseudomonadati > Pseudomonadota > Gammaproteobacteria > Pseudomonadales > Pseudomonadaceae > Pseudomonas > Pseudomonas sp. NPDC088429. The sequence goes on from NZ_JBIVMX010000066.1 coordinate 8,582, forward strand.
ACCGTGCCGCCCGTCCATGACCGTGTTGAAGTACCTCCAGGCCTATCCCGCGCAATTGCAGGATCAGGTGCGCCAACTGATCGCCGAAGGACGTTTGGGCGATTACCTGAGCCAGCGTTATCCGGGGCGGCACGATGTGCAGAGCGACAAGGCGTTGTACAGCTACGCGCTGGATCTCAAGCAGGAATACCTGCGCAACGCCCCGGCCATCGACAAGGTGCTGTTCGACAACCGCCTCGACCTGACCCACCGCGCCCTCGGTCTACACACCACGGTGTCGCGGGTGCAGGGCGGCAAGCTCAAATCGAAGAAAGAAATTCGTATCGCCTCGTTGTTCAAGGAGGCCGCGCCGGACTTTCTGAAAATGATCGTCGTGCATGAACTGGCGCACTTCAAAGAGTCGGATCACAACAAGGCGTTTTATAAATTGTGCGAGCACATGCTGCCGGGGTATCACCAGATCGAGTTTGATCTGCGCGTGTACCTGACGTGGCGGGATTTGTAGGAGCTGCCGCAGGCTGCGATCTTTTGATTTTCCAATTAATGGGCCCATGCATGGACGTCAGCAAGACCAAAAGCAGTTTCTATCGCCGCCTATACGTGGCGTACCTGATCGACAGCGGCCTGGCGCCGAGTGTGCCGACGCTGACCGAAGTGACCGGCATGCCCCGGCGCACGGCGCAGGACACGATCGCGGCGTTGGCGGATCTGGACATCATTTGTGAATTCGAGCAAGAAGAGGGCGCACGCAACCATGCCGGGCGTTATCGGATTCGCGAGTGGGGGGCGATTGATCGGGGGTGGATTGAGCGGAATTTGCGGCAGATCAAGGCTGTATTGGAATATCCATAGAGCCCCTCACCCTAGCCCTCTCCCGGAGGGAGAGGGGACTGATTGGGGGATATTGGAGAAGTACGCCGACGTGAACGAGTGCTTCTGAATCCATAATCGATGCGGTTTTTCAGGTCGGCGTATAGCGCCAGACAACGCGGTCAGTCCCCTCTCCCTCTGGGCGGTCCGACGTTTCGGGAGGGCTAGGGTGAGGGCTGATTCAGGAGCGACGCATTCCAATATGCGGAATGTCATCCTCCAGATATTCCTCACCCGCCACCACAAACCCGTACTTGCCGTAATACCCCTGCAAATGCGCCTGCGCCGACAGATAGATCGGTATCGCTGGCCAGTTCTTCTCAGCCTGTTTCAACGCCTCTTCCAGCATCTCGTGGCCCAGGCCTTTACCGCGTCCTTCCGTTGAGGTCAGCACGCGGCCAATCACCACGTCACCGCCCTGGGATTCCGGATCCAGCAGGCGCAGGTAGGCGACCAGTTGATCATCGGCCCAACCCATCAAATGGCAGGTGTCGCCGGCCAGATCCTGACCATCGGGATCCAGGTAGGCACATTTCTGTTCAACCACGAACACTTCCGAGCGCAGCTTCAAAATGGCGTACAGCTGCTCCTTGCCCAGATCGCTGTGATGTTTGCAGATCCACTCGATATTCATTTGCCGACTCCTTGAACGTGTGTCCGGATACTAAGCGTCCACGCCTTTGATGTCTGCATGGCGTAAGAGTCTGTGACAAAGATCAAAATGCCATCATTCCTTTCTCGCGGTCGTCACGTCTTTGTGTAATCTGCTGGAGAGCGCTGTGCACTGGCTCCGTTGAGCTACTGTTAGTGCCTGGGTTTTGCCGGTAAGGGGCCTTGGGGTTTTGACTGAAAACAGGCCGGGCAGCCCGCCCGCTAAGGATTTTCAAGCATGCCGCGTGTGTATCGAGCCTTTGCGTTGATCGGACTGCTCCTGCTGGCTCAAACCGCTGCAGCGGACAAGCTGCGGCTGGTGTTTGATATCTGGCCGCCCTTTACCGACGACACGCTGGTCAATGGCGGGCTGGCCACCGACATCGTCAGCACCGCGCTGGCCCGCGCCGGTTATGCCAGCGGCTACGAGCAAGTGCCGTGGGCACGGGCGCTGATGGGGGTGGGCGAAGGGCGTTATGACGTGTTGGTCAACGCTTGGTACAACGAAGACCGCACCAGACTCGGGCAGTTTTCCGGCGAATATCTGCTCAACCGCATCCGCTTTCTCAAGCGCAAAGACACGCCACTCGACTATTCCAATCTGCAACAACTGCACACCTATCCGATTGCGGTGGTGCGCGGTTATGCGTATTCAGCGCCGTTCGATGCCGACACGGCGTTGCAAAAAATCCCTGTGCATAACTTCGCCATGGCCGTGCGCATGCTCGCGGCGGATCGGGTCAAGTTGACGCTGGAAGATGAATACGTGGCGAAGTATTACCTGGCGCGGGAATCAGCCAAGGTGCGCAATTCCGTGGAATTTTTGCCCAAGCCGTTGAGTGAGAACAGCCTGCATATTTTGGTCAGCCTGAAGAATCCGCAGCATGCGCAGATTGTCGCGGGGTTTGATAAGGCGATTGCGGCGATGAAGGCGGATGGGAGTTATGAGCGGATGCTGCGCCAGCATGGGATGTGAGTTTCTGATCCCAGAGTTGTGTTGTTCCTGATGGCCTCTTCGCGAGCAAGCTCGCTCCCACATTGGATTTGTGAACGACACAGAACAAATGTGGGAGCGAGCTTGCTCGCGAAGGCGTCCTGTCAGCCAGCACTAATCTCACTGGTATCCTTGATCAGATGCGCCGCCAAAGTGCGCAACGGCCCCAACTGACGACAGATCAACGCCAACTGCGTCTGCACCAACCGCTGCCCTTCATCAATCTCATCGGCCATCTGCTCCAGCTCATTGGCCAGCGCTTCTTCTTCATCACTCTGAATCGCAATCGGCTGTTTACTCGCAAGCCCCTGAGCAATTTCATCAATGCTTGCCGCCAGTTTCACTCCGGCGCCATCGATCAACTGCTCGCGCACCTCAGCTGGCAACTGCGTCTCGCGATGCGCGCCCAGGCCGGACAGATAGCTCAACAAGGTGTGCGACAACACCAGAAAGCGGAAACCGACATCCGCTTCCTTCCTGAAATGCCCCGGCTCCATGAGCATGTTCGCCAGCGTCGTCGACAGCGCGGCATCGGCGTTGTGTGCATTGCGCCGGGCCAGACGATAAGCGAGGTCGTCGCTTTTGCCAGCGGCGTATTGCTGCATGATCTGCCGCAGATAGACGCTGTTGCAGGTCAGGGTGTTGGCCAGCACTTTGTTCAGGCGTCGACCCTGCCAGTCCGGCAGGAACAGGAACACCGCGAGCCCCGCAATCAAGCTGCCGAGCAAGGTATCGAACAGCCGTGGCAGGAACAGCCCGTAACCGTCGCCGACCTGATTGAAGCAGAACAACACCATGATGGTGATCGCGGCGGTCGCCAAGGTGTAGCGCGTGGTGCGGTTGGTAAAGAACACCACACCGGCAGCGATGGCGAAACACGATTGCACCAGCGGGTTCGGGAACAGATCGAACAGCGCCCACGCCACGGTCAGGCCGATGGCGGTGCCGAAGATCCGCTGACCGAGTTTGCGCCGCGTCGCGCCGTAGTTCGGCTGGCAGACGAACAGCGTGGTGAGAATGATCCAGTAGCCTTGCGACGGGTGAATCAAATGCACCATGCCGTAGCCGATACTCAGTGCCAATGGCAGGCGCAGGGCATGACGGAACAGCAGCGACGTCGGCGTCAGTTGTGTGCGCAGGCGAATCCACACGTCTTTGAAATTGCGTGGTGAACGGTCGAGCAGGCTGCTGTCGGTCGCGTCAGCCAAGGCATCGGGGTTGCTCGCGTCGCTGAGCAAGCGGTCGAGGGTGCCGAGGTTGGCGGCCAGTGCGCGCAGCGAGCGCAGCAGCCCGCGCCAGGCCGGATTGCTCTGGATGCGCAGGTGTTCGAGGGACGCGTCGAGGTCGCTGAGGGCTTCGGCGAAACTGGCGTCGTAGATGAACGGCTGACGCAACTGGATCGACTCGGCCAGCGCTCGGCAGGCTTTGCCTTGCTGGCGCAACAGGCGTTGGCAGCGGAACAGCACGTCGCTGTGGAAAAACGCATCAGCGAGGGCGTTGTACGGATAGTGCGAAGAACTGGCGCGTTCGTGAATGTCCTGCGCGAGGAAGTACAGCTTCAAGTAGCGGCTGACTTTCGAGCCGGGGCGACCGTTGCCGACCCGGTGCAGGATGATTTCCTTGGCACTGTTCAGCGCCGCCACCACACGACCGTTTTGCTGGGCCAGTTCCAGACGCCGCGATTCGACGTCCATCTGCCTAATCGGCTCGAACAGCGAGGATTTCAGCTTCAGGTAATAGCCCAGTTCGCGAAACAATCGCGCCAGACTTTGCTGCACCGGTTGATTGGAAAACAGCGCCTGCCACAACACCGAGAGCAAGCCGTACCACGCGGCGCCGGCGACCAGCAGCATCGGTTCGTGCCAGAAATCGGTGACCGCGCCGCCGCGCTGATCCACGCCGATCATCGTGTACACGGAGAGGATTAATGTCGCCGAAGCAATCGCCCCATAACGCTCGCCGAGCGCACCGAGCATGGTCAGGCCGAAACTCGCCAGCGCCAGGGCAATGGCAAACACGATGGGGTAGGGGAAGAGCAATTCCACCGACAGCGCGGCGATGCTGAAACACACCAGCGTCACGGCGAGGGCATTGAGGCGGCCCTGCCAACTGTCGTCGGTTTCGGCCAGGGCGCTGGCGATGATGCCGAGGAACAACGGGATCAACAGGCCCATTTCATCCTGATACCAACACAGCGCCATGCTGCCGGTCAGGGCGATGAACACCCGCACGCTGTAGCTGAATTTATCCAGCGCCCACAGGCGCCGCAAAGACTGACGAAACGAGGTCGAGGACATGAAGTGCGAAGGCCTTCCGAGGCGATGCCGCTAAATTGAGCCAGTAATGACGCCGACGCAATGGCGGCGATCACATCTGACAGCAAAAAGTGTTCCTTGATCGCCTCGCGACCCCTTGTAGGAGCTGCCGAAGGCTGCGATCTTTTGATCCTGTTTTTTAAAATCAAGATCAAAAGATCGCAGCCTTCGGCAGCTCCTACAGGGGGAGTGTTGTTTCGGTCAGGCGTATTGCGCGGCGGCGTAGCCGGAGGCCCAGGCCCACTGGAAGTTGAAGCCGCCCAGATGCCCGGTGACGTCGAGCACTTCGCCAATGAAATACAGGCCGGGGCTTTTCAGCGATTCCATGGTTTTGGACGACACTTCGCGGGTATCGACGCCACCGAGAGTCACTTCGGCCGTGCGATAACCTTCAGTCCCCGCCGGCACGACTTTCCAGCTGCCCAGCTTCTCGGCGATTTCCGCCAGCTCTGCGTGGGTGTACTGCTTCATCGGTTTGGAGACAAACCAGTTGTCCGCCAGCAGGTTGGCCATCTTCTTGGTGAAAATCTCACCGAGCAGAGTTTTCAATTCACTGTTCGGGCGCTCGGCCACTTGCTGTTGCAGCCAGCTCGCCGCGTCGTGATCCGGCAGCAGGTTGATCTCCACTGTATCGCCCGATTCCCAGAACGACGAGATCTGCAAAATCGCCGGGCCGCTGAGGCCGCGGTGAGTGAACAGGATGTTCTCGCGAAAGCTCTGATCGTTGCAGCTGACCAGACAATCCACCGACGTCCCGGACAGCTCGGTGCACAACTCCTTGAGCTGATCGGTGATGGTGAACGGCACCAGGCCGGCGCGGGTCGGCAGCAATTCGTGACCGAACTGCTTGGCCACTTGATAACCAAAACCGGTGGCGCCCAGCGTCGGGATCGACAGGCCGCCGGTAGCGATCACCAGCGACTGGCACTGAACCTGACCAAGGGTGGTGTCGAGCAGGTAACCGCTCTCGACTTTCTCGATGGTCTGAATCGACGTGTCGAGGTGCAGCTCGACGCCGGCCTGATCGCACTCGGTGAGGAGCATTTCGAGGATGTCGCTGGATTTGTTATCGCAGAACAGCTGGCCGAGTTTTTTCTCGTGGTACGGCACGGCGTGTTTGCCGACCATGCCGATGAAATCCCACTGGGTGTAACGCGCCAGTGCGGATTTGCAGAAGTGCGCATTCTGCGAGAGAAAATTGCTCGGTTCGGTGTACATGTTGGTGAAATTGCAGCGGCCACCGCCCGACATCAGGATTTTCTTGCCGGCCTTGTTCGCATGGTCGAGCAGCAACACCTGACGCCCACGCCCGGCGGCGGTCAGTGCACACATCAACCCAGCGGCGCCAGCGCCAATGATCACGACTTCGGTAGAGCGCAAAACGGTGTCCTCATGGTGGGTCGCTACAAAACAAACTGTGGGAGCGAGCTTGCTCGCGAAAGCGGTGTGTCATTCAACGTGATGTCGACTGACAGATTGCATTCGCGAGCAAGCTCGCTCCCACAGGGGATCTTCGTTAAATGGAAGATCGGTTACAGGATACGCACGCGCAGCGAACGGCCCTTGATCTTGCCGTCGTTCAGGCGCTGCAACGCTTGCATGGCCACGGTGCGGTCTACAGCCACATAAGCCTGGAAATCGAAGATCGCGATCTTGCCAACCTGCGCGCCCGGAATACCGGCATCACCCGTCAGTGCACCCAGAATGTCGCCCGGACGAACCTTGTCTTTACGGCCAGCACCGATGCACAGCGTGGTCATCGGCGGCTGCAGCGGGGCGAGGCCCTGGGACTTGAGGTTATCGACCTGATCCCAGTTCAACGGCGATTTCTGCAGTTGCTCGATGGCTTGCGCGCGATGCGCTTCGCCCGGTGCAACCAGGCTGATCGCGATGCCTTTCTCGCCAGCGCGACCGGTACGGCCGACGCGGTGAATGTGGATTTCCGAATCGCGCGCCAGTTCGACGTTGATCACCATGTCCAGCGCATCGATGTCCAGACCACGGGCGGCAACGTCGGTGGCAACCAGTACCGAAGTACTGCGGTTGGCGAACATCGCCAGCACCTGATCGCGATCACGCTGTTCCAGATCGCCGTGCAGGCCGACGGCGGAAATACCTTTGGCGGTCAGGTGATCGACGGTTTCCTGCACTTGTTGCTTGGTGAAGCAGAACGCCACGCACGACGCCGGGCGGAAGTGGTGCAGGACTTTGGTCACCACGCTCATGCGATCTTCCGGGGAAATCTCGTAGAAGCGCTGCTCGATCTGCGTGTCATCGTGGAACGCTTCGGCTTTCACCGTTTGCGGGTCACGCATGAATTTCGACGCCAGTTGCTTGATGCCCACCGGGTACGTCGCGGAGAACAGCAGGGTCTGACGACGCTCCGGGGTCTTGACGATGATGTCTTCGATGGCGTCGTAGAAGCCCATGTCGAGCATGCGATCGGCTTCGTCGAGGATCAGCGTGTTCAGGCCATCGAGCACCAGCGAACCTTTGCGCAGATGCTGCTGAATGCGCCCCGGGGTGCCGACGATGATGTGCGCGCCGTGTTCAAGCGAAGCGATCTGCGGGCCAAACGACACGCCGCCGCACAGGGTCAGGACTTTGATGTTGTCTTCGGCACGGGCCAGACGACGGATTTCCTTGGCGACCTGGTCGGCCAGCTCACGCGTCGGGCAGATCACCAGCGCCTGGCAACCGAAATAGCGCGGGTTGATCGGGTTAAGCAGACCGATGCCGAACGCGGCGGTTTTGCCGCTGCCGGTCTTGGCCTGAGCGATCAGATCCATCCCTTTGAGGATCACCGGCAAGCTCTGCGCCTGGATCGGCGTCATCTGGGCATAACCGAGGGATTCGAGGTTAGCCAGCATGGCGGCGGACAGCGGCAGAGTATTAAAAGCGGTGGCGATGGTGGTCACGGGACTGGCCTGCAAAACAAAATGTCGCGCAGTGTAGCAGCCCCGTGCCACTTTCCTCGAAAGTTCTGGACGAACAGTGACTAAAACCAGAAGTGAAGGATTTACCTGTGGCGAGGGGATTTATCCCCGTTGGGGTGCGCAGCACCCCCCTATACCTGCCACCTCGGTACATCAGACCGATCGCATTAACCTTTTGGGGCTGCTGCGCAACCCAACGGGGATAAATCCTCTCGCCACAAAAGCCAGCATGGCAAATTAATGTTCAATGTGTTCTTCCGGCCGTTTCGCGCGGCGGCCGTCTTCTTTCGACAGCTGTGAGAATATCGTCGCCGCCAACATCGCCATGATCCCGACCGTGACAAAGGTCAGCTGGAAGGCACCTAGCACAGTCTCCACACCATCATTACCGACCTCCGCCGTAAACCCGCCAAGCAACGCACCCGCGCAGGCAACACCTAGACTCAACGACAACTGCGCCACCACCGATAGCAAACTGTTGCCGCTACTGGCGCTCGCGTCATCCAGATCGATCAACGTCACCGTGTTCATCGCCGTAAACTGCAGCGAGTTGATCGCGCCAAGTACCGCCAGCAGACACAACAGCAACCAGTACGGCGTCTGCTCGCTGACCAGGCCCATGCTCGCCAGCATGATCCCCAGCGCCAGCGTGTTGCCGGTGAGGACGATGCGGTAACCAAGCCGCTCAATCAACGGTCGCGCCACCCACTTGGCGATCATCGCCGCAGCGGCCAGCGGCAGCATGCTCATCCCCGCTTGTGACGGTGAATAACCCAGCGCGACTTGCAGCAGCAACGGCACCAGAAACGGCAATGCGCCGCTGCCCAGACGCGCAAACAGGTTGCCAAGAATGCCGACGGCAAAAGTGCGGGTCTTGAACAGTGACGGCGCGAACAGCGGGTTTTCGATATGCCCGGCACGCAACCAGTACGCCGCCAGACAGGCCATGCCGCCGAACAGCAGCAACATCACGCGCAGGTGCGGCAGATGCAATTCGCCAAGGCCTTCCATGGCGATGGTGATCAGGATCATCGCCGCGCCGAACAGCAGGAAACCCAAGCTATCGAAGCGCGTACGTTCAGTGCCGCGCAGGTCGGGAATGAATTTCCACACCGCGTAGCAGCCGATAACGCCGACCGGCAGGTTGATCAGAAAGATCCAGTGCCACGTCAGGTATTCGACCATCCAGCCGCCCATGGTCGGGCCGATCAACGGGCCGAGCAGACCGGGAATGGTGATAAAGCCCATGATCCGCACCAGTTCGGATCGCGGATAAGCGCGCAACACCACCAGTCGCCCGACCGGCAGCATCAACGCACCGCCCAGGCCTTGAATGACGCGAGCGCCGATCAGCATGCTCAGGCTGCTCGACAGCGCACAAAGCAGCGAGCCGAAGCTGAACAGCAGAATCGCACCGAAGAAGATTTTCTTGGTGCCGAAGCGGTCGGCGATCCAGCCAGAGGCGGGGATCAGCAATGCCACGGTGAGCATGTAGGCGATGATCACACCCTGCATGCGCAGCGGATCCTCGGCGAGATCGCGGGCCATGGCGGGCAGGGCGGTGTTGAGAATGGTGCCGTCGAGAGACTGCATGAAAAACGCAATGGCCACGACCCACGGCAACCAGCGGGCGGTGATGGCGTCGAGAGGCGGGCGATTGGGCATGGAACCTCTGATGGGTGGTTAATCCAGATTCTTGTTCAAACATGAAACCCTGTGGCGAGGGGATTTATCCCCGATGGGTCGCGCAGCGGCCCAAAAAGCGGGACTGCTGCGCAGTCCATCGGGGATAAATCCCCTCGCCACAGTTTCTATTCCAACAGTTGATTCCCTGTGTGCCGGGGATCTTTGTTTTACAGCGTTAGCGTAAGTCGGCTAACCAGCGCCCCCGGCAGTAACGCCGACGAGGTATTGCGCTGGCTGTACGTGCTCGCCGACAGCAGCAACTCGCGCTCCGCCGTCAGCGCTTCCAGCTGCGAACCCAGCAAGCTGTACGCGCTGTCGTCAAAACGCATGGTGCTCACCGGCGCCTGAATTTCGCCGTTCTCGACCCAGAAGGTTGCAAAACGGGTCATGCCGGTCATGCGTGCCGCCGGTTGATCCGAGAAATTCAGGTACCAGAGGTTGCTGATGTACAGCCCGGTGCCCAACTGCTTGAGGATATCTGCTTGCGACAGATCCCCCGCCGCCATGTTCAACGCACTCGGCGATTCACCGCCGCTGGCGCCGTTAGCGGCCAAACCATATTCCGCCGCACTGCGTGAACCAACCAGTTGATCGCCCGCCTTGCCCTCTACAATCAAACGCAGATCACTGCGCGGATAACCCTCACCGGAAAACGCCGGGCTCAGTGAGTCGCTGACCTTTTCGTCCAGCGACACCAGTGGGCTGAACGCCTGATCGCCGACATACAACTTCTGCAACGGGCTGCTTTTGCTCGCGATCGACTGCGCCGAAAATCCGCCCCAGCTCAACATGCCCATGATTTCTTCCAACGCCGCTGGCGCCAGATACGCGCGGTACTGCCCCGGTGCCAAGGTGCGCAACGGCCGACCGAGAAATTCCAGTTGCTCGCGCGCCTGACCGAAGCGCTTGGCGAACCCTTCGCTGCTCCAGTCATGCCCGGCGTAGCTGGCTTTCACCGCTTCGCCGTTCTCGTGAAACAGGCTGAAGTCGAAGTTGAAGCTGTTCGCCTGATGCCAGCCAAACGCCCCCGAAGAACTGGCGAAACCACGGCTGATCGGCCCGGCGGCATAGAAGCCCACCAAGTCGAGACCTTCAGCAGCGGCGCAGATTTCATCGACCACCTGTTCCGTGTCCGGCAGCGGATGTTCCTGCACATTCTTGCTCTGCCAGCCGTTGTGATTGAGCAGCAGATACGGATCCTGCGGCAACAGCGGCAAGGTTTCGCGCAGTTGTTGCAGGCCTTCGGCGAGGCGTTGCAGATCGCCTTCCTGATCACCGGACAGGGTGACCTGCAGGTCGGCGTGACGCCCGTCGTTGATCAGTTTCAGAACGATATTGGCCTGCTGCACTTGCCCGGCCTGGCGCACCTTGGCGTGGTTGAAACGCACGAACGCCGAGGATTCAGCGGCATAGCTGAGGGTGAACTGTTCCGGCTCGCGCACGCTGTCGCGTAGCCAATTGACCATGACCTTGAAGGCGTCGGACTGACTCTTCGAAATGCTCATCAGGCGTCTCCCCCAAACACATCAACGTTGCTGAATACGCAGGCCGGCGAAGCGTGGCCGACGCGGATCACCTGGTTCGGTTCGCCCTTGCCGCAGTTTGGCGTGCCCAGCACCTTGACGGTGTTGGCGTCGCCGACGGCGCGCAGGCTTTTCCAGAAATGCGCGGAAATCGCCCGGTAATTCGGGTTTTTTACTACGCCTTTGAGTTCACCATTCTCGATCAACTGACCCCATTCGCAGCCGAACTGGAATTTGTTGCGCGCATCGTCAATCGACCATGAGCGGTTGGTGCTCATCAAAATACCGTGCTCGATGCCTTCGATCAGCTTGTTCAACGGCTGATCGCCCGGCTCGATATTGAGGTTGGCCATGCGGTCGATCGGCGCACGATTCCAGCCGCAGGCGCGGCTGTTGGCGACGCCGTCCATGCCGGCACGGAATTGCGACAGCGCACCGCCCAATGGACGCAGCAGCAGGCCTTCGCGAATCAAAAATTGTTTGCTGGCTTGGGTGCCGTCGTCGTCATGGCCGTAGCTGGCGAGTTCTTCGGGAATGCCCGGGTCGAAGGTTACGTTGAGCAGCTTCGAGCCGTATTGCAGGGTGCCGAAGTCACTGGCCTTGACGAAACTGGTGCCGGCGTAATTGCGTTCATCGCCGAGGATGCGGTCGAGCTCCAGCGGGTGGCCGATGGATTCGTGGATCTGCAGCATCATCTGATCGGGCATCAACAGCAGATCGCGCGGGCCTTGCGGGGTGTTTGGCGCGAGCAGCAATTGCAGGGCCTGATCGGCGACTTGCGGGCCGGCGCCGATCAGGCCGCAGCGGCTGATTACATCAGCGCCGCCCTGTTGGCCGAAGTTTTCGCGGCCGAGGCTGCGGGTCTGGCTGTCGTTGCCGTCGTAGGCGGTAACGTCGAGGCCTGGGTAGACGAAGCGCTGGGCCTGGCGCAATTCAGCCCCGGCGCTGCTCAGGTAGATCTGTTCGACGTGAGTAATGCCGATGCTCACCTGCCAATTCACCAGGCGCTCATCCTTTGGCACCGAGGCGGATTCCGCGCCGAGCAGCTCAAAGCATTCGCTCAGGGACGGGAAGGGTTGTTCGAGATTGGGCGAGAAGTAATCAGCGCGATCGCTGGACACTGGCTGATCGCGCAGGTCGAGCAAGGCGTGCGGCTTCAGGCGACGGGCCTGAGTTTCGGCGCGTTCAAGCGCAGCTTGCAGGCCTTGTTGCGACAAATCGTTGGTCGCCGCGTAGGCCTCAACGCCGTTGACGCGAACGGTGAGCATAGCGCCTTCGTCACGGCTCAGGCTCGGCGGTTCGGCAACGTTCTTGCGCACCGACAGGTACTGGCCGGACTCGCGTACGTATCGCAGGGAAAAAAACTCAGCGCCCGTGCGCAAGGCAGCGAAGCGCTGCTTGAGCTGGGGGTGGAAATCGAACATTCGGGAACCTCCTTGTAAGGGGGAAGCAGTAACGCGACGGCGGGGAGGGGGTGAAACGGTTGCGCGAGGTCTAGAGTAGGCCTGCGTGGGGGTAGGATCAAGGGCGGTGCCGAAGAGGGGAATCTGTTGCCGAGTGGACGTTCATCGCGACAGTCGCAGGTGAATTCGTGAGCGCGCCAGTCCCGAGCGGCTCACGAGGGGTAACTGTGCACGAAGTGCAGGTGTTTAAAATCAGTTATTCAGATAGACGAACGCGAGTAAATAAATCACCAGACTTGCCAGGAAGCTGGGGAGTATCTGTTTCGTTTTGGCGACGACAACGAATGTTCCTGCCAGCAGCAGTATTTTCAACCCGTCGATTATCTGAAACTGCTGTAGAAGACTCGGCGCATCAAGTTTGTTGAAAGCGGTGTCGTAGATGATCACGCCTAACATGGCTTGGGCGCTGTAACTGACAAAACGGTAGAACGAACCGTTGGTGTGCGTCAGCGCCGGGGTGTTCTTGAAAGCGAATGGCAGAGCCCTGAAAGCAAAAGCTGTTACAGCCGCGAAGCTGATGAGTAACCAGAGCATCATTGACTGGTTGCTCCTTTACGACTGCAGAGATTTTCAATCATCACTATCAGGCCACCAATGACGAAGGGCGTTATCAACAGGCTGTAGTCTTTAAACAGCAGGACTAGCAGAGGGGCGCTGATGAAACCCAGCCAATAGCTGGAAACCTCCATGTAGTGTGGCCAGTGCTTGCCGGCCAGCGCGGTAAATTGAAGGGGTAGTAGCATGGTAATGGCGGCAGCGATCACCGGTGAGCTCAAACCTGCTCCAGCCACAAATCCGATGTAGGTGCAGATAATCGATACGGCGAAGATCGGTGCGCCTACGCCAAGCAAATACGCAAAAGGGAAGCTGGCGCTTTGTTTGAAACGTGTCATGCAGGCTGTGAAGATTGATGGCGTAAACAAAATCAGCGACGCCAGAATCTGGCGCGTCGACGTCGTTTTCAAATGAGGTACCAGTGTCGCTGAAAGCAAGACAAAACGAGCATTGAGCGCCAGGATGATTGGAATCAGCAACCAGCCATCGCTATGGTTTTGTATAAGCAGAAACTGCAGTGGGGTGGAAAAAATGAACAACGTTGTCGCCAGCACCTGACTCAGCGAGAGTGCTTGTGTTGCGCCCAACATCCCGATTGATAGATACAGAAAGATGAACGCGACGCCAAAGCTTATAGCGTCGCGGCCGCCATCTTTAAGCGTTTGCATGAAAGTGGATTGGTGTAGTGGTTGGCAAGCACTCATCAGCTGGCTACCAACAGGGCTGGCTGTTCGTTCAACGAATAGTACTGCTTGCGAGGCCCTTTACTGCGAAACAGCAGGCGTGGTGTTGTAGCAAATGTTGATTCGGCAGCGCGTGAGCGAGCCTCATTGACGCTGATATCAAGCGTGGGGCGCGCATGCAGTACTTTGTTGTTGGCAACGATCAGGAACGTGCCTGTTTCTGCAGTGGAGAGGCTGCATTTCGCGGCTGACAGTCCTGCGCGGATTTTATCCAGTACCTCTTGTCCACCGTTGATTGCCCGCATCCGTTCGCCACTTTGAGCGTCGATACGGAAGTCCAGTGAAAACCGGTAACCATTCCAATCGTCATATTCAACGACATTACGCACTCTTTCTTTCGTCCCTGTGACGTTTTTGCCGGACACAAAAATCGCCCGCATGCCTAATAAAGTTTGCAGTTCTTCGTCGTCGAGGGAGAGCAGCAAGTCGGCAGGATAATAATAAGCGGTCGGCGTTTGGGTTGTGTCTCGGCATACGGTGAGCGCAAGTAAATCGACATTCAGATGTTCATAAAGATTATCAGAGTGCGGCGTAATATCGCCGTGGCCGTTACCCCATTCCCGAAAGTTTTCACCGAACGGTTTCAGATACAACGCTTTATGATCTTCATACTCATATTTAATATCGGTCAAGTGGAACAGGTCGGCCAATGCTTCGTGGACAGTGAGGGCCAGTTCGGGAGAGTCGATTTTGAATATGTTTCGGATGCATACGGCGGCAACGCCGCCAGCGCAGCCGATTTTATCAAAATAGGCAGCGTCTTCTGAGTGAAGGTGTTCGAGAAACAAGCTTGTCAGTTTTATTTTGAGGGTGTGTATATCTTGTGCGCTGTTCTTTTTCCACCACGACTCAATGACGCCGCTCAGGTAACTGAAATCAAGAGTAACAGTTGTTTCTCGGGAAAGTTTCTGGCGAAATAAATCGGCAGACATAAATCGTTTATTGCAGTTGAGCGCCATTGGCCTTCCTTGGGTTATGGTTTTTGCTGGCGCGCATACTAATGTTTTTATTTGAAAGAAGTTGTTGGCAATTATTACAAGACTTGTTTGTTCTGCGGATGGCTAATTGCCCAGAGTGAGTTGTGCAAAGCGAATAAAAAAGCCGCCGATTCTATAAAAAGAAACGGCGGCTTTCGATTGCGTGAGTAGCGGGCTGTCAGTGCGCAGCCGGGGTGATATCACGCATCGGCTTGCCCTTCACCGGTGCATCGCCCGCAACATAGTACGGTGCGGTGCTGCGTGGCAGCGGCTGGCGGCCACGGATCTTGTCGGCGATTTTCTCGGCGATCATGATCGTCGGCGCGTTCAGGTTGCCGGTGGTGATGATCGGCATGATCGAAGCATCGACCACACGCAGGCTCTGCATGCCGTGCACGCGACCTTCGCCATCAACCACGGCCATCTCGTCGGTGCCCATCTTGCACGAGCAGGACGGGTGGAACGCGGTTTCGGCGTGCTCGCGGATGAACTTGTCGAGCTGCTCATCGGTTTGCACTTCGATGCCCGGGCTGATTTCGCGGCCACGGAAAGCGTCCAGCGCAGGCTGCTGCATGATTTCACGGGTCAGGCGGATGCCGTCGCGGAATTCCTGCCAGTCCTGCTCGGTGGCCATGTAGTTGAAGAGGATGCTCGGGTGCTGGCGCGGGTCTTTCGACTTGGCCTGGATGCGACCACGGCTTGGCGAGCGCATGGAACCCATGTGCGCCTGGAAACCGTGCTCTTTCACACCGTTGCTGCCGTTGTAGTTAATCGCTACCGGCAGGAAGTGGTACTGAATGTTCGGCCATTCGAATTCCGGACGCGAACGGATGAAACCGCCGGCCTCGAACTGGTTGCTGGCGCCGATGCCGGTGCCGTTGAACAGCCACTCGGCACCGATGGCTGGCTGGTTGTACCAGAGCAGCGACGGGTACAGCGAAACCGGTTGGGTGCACGCGTATTGCAGGTACAGCTCAAGGTGATCCTGCAGGTTTTCACCGACGCCTGGCAGGTCGTGAACCACCGGGATGTCGAGCGACTTCAGCAGTTCGGCCGGGCCGACACCGGAACGCTGCAGAATCTGCGGCGAAGCGATCGCGCCGGAGCACAGCAGCACTTCTTTGCGCGCTTTGACTTCTACGCGTTCTTCAGCCGAACCGACCAGGTAGCGCACGCCAACTGCACGCTTGCCTTCGAACAGAATCTTGTCGGTCAGGGCGTGGGTGACGATGGTCAGGGTCGAACGCTTTTTCGCGGTGTCGAGGTAGCCACGGGCGGTGGAAGCACGACGGCCGTTCGGCGTCACGGTGCGGTCCATCGGGCCGAAGCCTTCCTGTTGATAACCGTTCAAGTCTTCGGTGCGCGGGTAACCGGCTTGTACGCCAGCTTCAACCATGGCGTGGAACAACGGGTTGTTGCCAGCCTTCGGCGTGGTCACGCTGACCGGGCCTTCGCCACCGTGGTAATCGTTCGGGCCGATGTCGCGGGTTTCGGCTTTGCGGAAGTACGGCAGGCAGTCGAGGTACGACCAGTTTTCCAGGCCCGGCAGTTTCGCCCAGCCGTCGTAGTCCATTGCGTTACCACGGATGTAGCACATGCCGTTGATCAGCGAGGAACCGCCGAGGCCTTTGCCGCGACCGCATTCCATCCGGCGACCGTCCATGTGTGGCTCGGGGTCGGTTTCGTAAGCCCAGTTGTAGCGACGACCTTGCAGCGGGAACGCCAGAGCAGCCGGCATTTGCGTGCGGAAGTCGAGACGATAGTCAGGGCCGCCTGCTTCGAGCAGCAGAACGGTGACGCCGGCGTCTTCAGTCAGACGGGTCGCCAGGGTGTTACCGGCCGAGCCGGCACCGATGATGATGTAATCGAATTCTTGGGACATTGAATGCACCCTCTTTGAAGTTGGTCAGGTCAACTGTGACCGCGCACCTGTGGCGAGGGGATTTATCCCCGTTCGGCTGCGCAGCAGTCGCAGAATCAGCGACTGGGTTCTGTCTGGATATTTGCAGTGCCGGGAGGGGGCTGCTTTGCAGCCCAGCGGGGCGGTGCGACGTTTCGCTGAATCCCCTCGCCACAAAGGCCCCATCCAGACTCTGCGTCAGATCAGAACACCGAAACGTAATCGCCCAGCTCGACCTGTACCGATTTGATGCGGGTGAAGTTGTTCAGCGAGCTGATGCCGTTTTCACGGCCAACACCCGACTGCTTGTAGCCGCCGACCGGCATTTTTGCGTCGGACTCGCCCCAGGCGTTGATCCAGCAGATACCCGCTTCCAGTTGATGAATCACGCGGTGCGCGCGGTTCAGGTCTTTGGTGACGATACCGGCGGCCAGGCCGAAGTCGGTGTCGTTGGCGCGGCGGATCACTTCTTCTTCGGTCTCGTAAGACAGGATCGCCATCACCGGGCCAAAGATTTCTTCACGAACGATGGTCATGTCGTCGGTGCAGTCGGTGAACACGGTCGGCGCGACGAATGCGCCTTTGGCGAATTCGCCGTCGGTCAGACGCTCGCCGCCGCACAGTACGCGAGCGCCTTGCTCTTTACCCTTGGCGATGTAGCCGAGCACGCTTTCCATGTGCGCGAAGCTGACCAGCGGGCCGAAGTTGGTGTTCTCGTCTTCCGGGTTGCCGATGCGGATGCGTGCAACGCGTTCAACGATCTTGGCTTCGAAAGCGGCTTTCAGGTGCGCCGGAACGAACACGCGAGTGCCGTTGGTGCAGACCTGACCGGAGCTGTAGAAGTTGGCCATCATGGCGGTGTCGGCAGCGCGATCGAGATCGGCGTCGTCGCAGATGATCAGCGGGGACTTGCCGCCCAGTTCCATGGTCACGTCTTTCAGCGACGAAGCCGAAGCGCTGGCCATTACTTTCTTGCCAGTGTCGGTGCCGCCGGTGAAGGAGATTTTTTCGATGCGCGGGTGCTCGGTCAGCCAGGTGCCGACTTCACGGCCGCTGCCGGTCAGGACGTTGAACACGCCGTTTGGCAGACCGGCTTCGGTGAAGATCTCGGCCAGCTTCAGAGTGGTCAGCGAGGTGACTTCGCTTGGCTTGAAGATCATCGCGTTACCGGCAGCCAGGGCTGGCGCGGATTTCCACAGCGCGATCTGGATCGGGTAGTTCCACGCGCCGATACCGGCGACAACGCCCAGCGGCTCGCGACGGGTGTAGACGAAAGAAGTGTCGCGCAGTGGAATCTGCTCGCCTTCGATCGCCGGCACCAGGCCTGCGTAGTATTCCAGCACGTCAGCGCCGGTAACGATGTCGACGTACTTGGTTTCGGAGAAGGATTTACCGGTGTCCAGGGTTTCCAGCGCGGCCAGTTCATCGTTGCGCTCGCGCAGGATGTCGACGGCACGGCGCAGGATGCGCGAACGCTCCATGGCGGTCATCGCGGCCCAGATTTTCTGGCCCTTTTCAGCGGCGACTACAGCGCGCTCGACGTCTTCCTTGGTCGCACGTTGCACCTGTGCGAGGACTTCACCGTTAGCCGGGTTGATGGCTTCGAAGGTGGCATCGCTGCCGGCGTCCGAGTACGCGCCATCGATGTAAAGTTTTTGCAGTTCGAAACGGGCCATAGTGTCCTCGCAAGTGCATTAGTGGTTGGCGTTGACCACCGCGGTGAGGCTGCGGTGGCAGTGAGGGGCCGAGCGTTTTCTGTGTGCTCTAGCTCACCTTCTTGGCCAATTGGAAATCCATGTATTCGTAAGCGATCTGTTGCGCCTGCGCCGTGTCGAAAGCGTCTCCCGACAGCGCGCCGCGCAACCACAAACCGTCAATCAACGCTGCCAGGCCACGCGCTGCGGTGCGCGCATCTTCGAGCGGCAACACACGGCGGAACTCGCAGCACAGGTTGGAATACAGACGGTGATCGTTGATCCGCTGCAACCTGTGCAAAGACGGCTGGTGCATGCTGGTGGCCCAAAAGGCCAGCCAGGTTTTCATTGCCGGGCCATTGACCTGGCTGGCGTCGAAGTTGCCTTCGATGATCACCTGCAGATGCGCCCGTGGGCTGTCATCTGCCAGCGCTTGGCGGCGCAGGGTGACGTTCTCGCTGAGGACGCTCATCAGATACCGCATCGTGGCGGCAATCAGGCCGTTCTTGTCCTGAAAGTAATGACTGATGATGCCATTCGAGACACCGGCCAAACGGGCGATCAGCGCAATGCTGGCGTCCCCCATTCCGACCTGATCGACCGCCTGCAAAGTGGCTTCGATCAGTTGTTGGCGGCGGATGGGTTGCATACCGACCTTGGGCATCTTGCACATCTCCTTAGGCCTTCCGAGGGGCGATCAACGCTCATCGGATTGAGGGCCAGTCTATTTTGTTTTGATTGAACGTTCAATCAACAAAGAATAAGATCTGCGACAAATCGTCGCTGCTTACAGATTTTTCCCACATGTGAATGGCGCAAAAACTGACATCCAAAACCGCTCGAACCCTATACGCCACGGCGCTCTCAGGGTTCGGGCTTTTTTCGGGGTGTCTTTATATCACCCGTCGGTCGGCTGCCAACTAACCGATTAGTCGGGTGCCGTGTTGCCTTGTGTTCTTCTCTCGCACTGCCTGGAGCATTTGTGCCATGAGTTCTGCCTCGCTAATAAAGACCCCGCCCGAGAAGGTGACGGTCAACGGTTGGGTGTTTTACACCTCTACCGCGCTGATTCTGTTGTTGACCGCCATTCTGATTATCGCCCCGCAAGAGGCCGGCAGACTGTTGGGTATCGCTCAGGCCTGGTTGTCGCGCAGCTTCGGCTGGTACTACATGGTGGTGATCGCCGCCTATCTGGTCTTTGTCGTCGGTCTGGCGTTTTCCTCGTACGGCAAACTCAAACTGGGCAGCAAGGACGACACCCCGGATTTCAGTTACGGCGCCTGGGCGGGGATGCTGTTCTCGTCGGGTATCGGTATTTCGCTGCTGTACTTCGGCGCGTCCGAGCCGCTGGATCACTACTTCAATCCGCCGGAAGGCGCTTCGGCCACCAACATGGCCGCGCGTCAGGCGGTGCAACTGACGTTCCTGCACTGGGGCCTGCACGGCTGGGCGATCTACGCACTGGTCGGTCTGGCCGTGGCGTACTTTGCTTACCGTCATAACCAGCCGCTGGCGTTGCGTTCGGCGCTGTATCCGCTGGTCGGCGAGCGTTGGGTCAAAGGCGCGGCCGGTCATGCGGTGGACGGCTTCGGCATGTTCGTAACGCTGCTGGGTCTGGTGACGAACCTGGGGATTGGTTCGCTGCAAGTGTCGTCGGGCCTGGAAAACCTGTTCGGCATGGAACACAGCAACACCAACCTGCTGATCGTGATCATCGTGATGAGTACCGTAGCGACCATCGCTGCCGTGTCCGGCGTGGAAAACGGCATTCGTCGTCTGTCCAACCTGAACATCGTGCTGTTCAGCGGTCTGCTGATTTTCGTGCTGTTGTTCGGCCCGACCTTGCACCTGCTCAACGGCTTCGTGCAGAACATCGGCGATTACCTCAACGGCATCGTGCTGAAAACTTTCGACCTCTACGTGTACGAAGGCAGCGCCGAAAAAACCGAACGCTGGATGGGCCTGTGGACTCTGTTCTACTGGGCCTGGTGGATTTCCTGGGCGCCATTCGTCGGCATGTTCATCGCGCGTATTTCCCGTGGTCGCACCGTGCGTGAACTGGTGGCTGGCGTACTGCTGATTCCGCTGGGCTTCACTTTGGCCTGGCTGTCGATCTTCGGTAACTCGGCGCTGGATCTGGTGATCAACCAAGGGGCGGTGGAGCTCGGCAAGACGGCGCTGGAACAGCCGTCGATGGCGATCTACCAAATGCTTGAGCATTACCCGGCGTCGAAAATCGTCATCGGTGTATCGATTTTTGTTGGCTTCGTGCTGTTCCTGACCCCGGCCGATTCTGGCGCGGTGATGATGGCGAATCTGTCCTGCAAGGGCGGCAACGTTGATGAAGATGCGCCGCACTGGCTGCGGATTTTCTGGTCGGCCGTGATCACCCTGGTGACCATCGGCCTGCTGTTCGCCGGTAACTTCGAAGCCATGCAAACCATGGTGGTGCTGGCCGGTCTGCCGTTCTCGGTGGTGTTGGTGTTCTTCATGTTCGGCCTGCACAAGGCGATGCGCCAGGACGTGCAGATCGAACAGGAGCAAGCGCAACTGGCGGAGCGCGGTCGTCGCGGTTTCAGCGAGCGTCTGACGCAACTGGATCTGCAGCCAAGCCAATCGGTGGTGCAGCGTTTCATGGACAAACAAGTCAGCCCGGCGCTGGAAGACGCCACCGCGCAGATGCGTGCGCAGGGTCTGACAGTGCAGACGCTGCTGGGTAAATCCAAGCGTTGCATGGGCGTGCGCGTCGAGATGGAAGAGGGCAACCCTTTCGTTTACGAAGTCAGCCTGGACGGTTATCTGGCGACGCCGACTGAATCGGCGCAGTCCGACGAAGCACGCCAGCGTTACTACCGTGCTGAAGTGTATTTGCACAACGGCAGCCAGGATTACGACCTGATGGGCTTCACGCAGGATCAGATCACGCGGGATGTGCTCGATCAGTTTGAAAGCCATCGGCAGCTCCTTGGCCGGGTGTATAGCTAAACCGCTAAAACAAAAGGGGCTCGATTGAGCCCCTTTTGCATGATCGTTCCCACGCTCCGCGTGGGAATGCATCAATGGACGCTCCGCGTCCGCTGTTGTGGGACGCGGAGCGTCCCGGGCTGCATTCCCACGCTGAGCGTGGGAACGATCACGCCGCGATCCTCTCGCGGCGTTTTTGTCTCCGGGGTTCTTACCCCAGGTTCTTGCCCAGCAACGCGTGATACAACTCGCTGTCGCCCAGGATCCCCACCACATGATTGTTATCGTGCAGCACCAGTTTGTTGCCGGTCTGATAACGAATCTGCAACGCGTCACGCATGCCGATGTTCGAATCCACCAACGTCGGCTTACGCTCCAGCCCTTCCACCGCTTGCCCCGGTGCCCAGTTCTGCAAATTCAGCACCGAACCATTCTGCCGCGCACCCTTGATGGTGTTGCCCTCAGCCAGATCCAGCCACGAATCGCCGCCCGGATCCAGACACACCGAACCATTGATGCGTTTGCAGTTGTCCAGCGTGCGCATCAGGCTGCGGCCGCACAGCACGTTGAGCGGATTGGTGTGCGCCACGAATGTCCGCACATAGTCGTCCGCCGGGTTGAGCACGATCTCTTCCGGCACGCTGTACTGAATGATCCGGCCGTCTTTCATGATCGCGATACGGCTGCCGAGTTTCAGTGCTTCATCAAGGTCGTGACTCACGAACACAATGGTCTTGCTCAGCTTGCGTTGCAGCTCCAACAACTC
Source organism: Pseudomonas sp. NPDC088429 (assembly GCF_044753305.1). NCBI lineage: Bacteria > Pseudomonadati > Pseudomonadota > Gammaproteobacteria > Pseudomonadales > Pseudomonadaceae > Pseudomonas > Pseudomonas sp. NPDC088429. The sequence goes on from NZ_JBIVMX010000066.1 coordinate 30,619, forward strand.
ATCTTGCAGACCCTGACGGATCAACGGGTCGAGTGCCGAGAACGGTTCGTCCATCAGCAAAATATCGGCGTCCATCGCCAGCGCCCGCGCCAGACCAACGCGTTGCTGCATACCGCCAGAGAGTTCGTCAGGCTTCTTGTTGCGCCATTGCGTCAGGCCGACCAGTTCGAGTTTGTCGTCGACCAGTTTGCGCCGTTCTTTCTCCGGACGGCCCTGCATTTCCAGACCGAAACTGATGTTTTCGCGCACCGTCAGCCACGGCATCAGCGCGAACTTCTGGAAGACCATGGCGATGCGTTGGGTGCGCATCATTTTCAGCTCGGCCGGGGTGCAGGAAGCGATGTCGATCTGCTTGCCTTCATGCTCGACGAACAGCTTGCCACGGCTCACGGTGTTGAGGCCGTTGATGCAGCGCAGCAGGCTCGACTTGCCCGAACCGGACAGGCCCATCAGCACGCAGATTTCGCCCTTGTTGACGTCCAGCGTGGCTTTTTCCACGCCGACGATCTGCCCGGTTTTCTTCAGGATCTCGTTGCGGGTCATGCCCTGATCGAGCAGCTTGAGCGCCTCGCGTGGATCCTTGGAGAAGATTACGTCTACGTCTTCGAAGCGAATTATGCTCATGCGTCACCCCCTACTTTGGCGTCGGGTTGTTTGCAGATACGGTCGAGCATGATCGCCAGCAGTACGATCGCCAGGCCTGCTTCGAAGCCCAGGGCGATATCAGCAGTGTTCAGTGCGTTGAACACC
>NZ_JBIVMX010000067.1:0-29352 GCF_044753305.1 Pseudomonas sp. NPDC088429
CAGCCCCGGGCATCGAAGCTGCCGTCGGCAAGAAAGAACAGAAGCTGAAAGACGAAGAACTGGTTGAAGCTTTCGCCGCGCTGCAAAAGCGTGCCGAAGAGCGTATGGCCAAGATGAGCGAAGAGTCGGCAACCGCTGGCAAGAAATTCCTCGAAGAAAACGGCAAGAAAGCAGGCGTAACGACTACTGCTTCCGGCCTGCAATACGAAGTCATCAAAAAGGCCGACGGCCCACAGCCTAAGCCGACCGACGTAGTGACCGTTCACTACACAGGCAAGCTGACCAACGGCACCGTATTCGACAGCTCCGTCGAGCGCGGCAGCCCGATCGATCTGCCAGTAAGCGGCGTGATCCCGGGTTGGGTTGAAGGTCTGCAACTGATGCACGTTGGCGAGAAGTACAAACTGTACATCCCTAGCGATCTGGCTTACGGCGCGCAATCGCCAAGCCCGGCAATCCCGGCCAACTCGGTTCTGGTTTTCGACCTGGAACTGCTGGCCATCAAGGATCCAGCCAAAGAAGACGCTGCTGCTGCCAAGTAAGCAGCTTCGGCTTCAACAACAACGCCTCGCTTAAGCGGGGCGTTGTTGCATCTGCAGGTTGGCGAGCGTAAACAGAGCGAACCGATGCCGGTCAGGGGAGTCATAGCTTTGAGGCTGCCCGCGCCAGACGCCCTGAGCCGCCAAGTCAATGAAATATTGGGGTTTTTTATGTGAGTAAAAAACGCCCGATCTGAGCGCGGGCCTTATAAACCGGGGCTCTCAGCGCCGAAATGCAGCTCTGTTCACAAGGTTATCCACAATTTGTGTGGATAACATTTCAACGGGAGGAATAGATGAAAGCTCCGTGGAATTTCGCTCGATTCCTGCCCCTGGCTGGCCGTTTGCTGGCCCGTGGTCGCCTGCCGACTTTATTGTTCGCCGTGGCCAGCAAAGGCGCCGCGCAAGGCAATCGCCTCGGCAAGCTCAAAGATGACCTGCGTTTGCTGCAGGCGCTGTGTCTGGCTTACTGGCGTGGCGAGTACCGCGCAATCAGTGGCAAGGCGTTGGTCTCGGTGGTGGCGGGGTTGATGTACTTCCTCAGTCCGGTCGATGCCATTCCGGATTTCATCCCGGTCTTCGGCATGCTCGACGACATCGCCGTGCTCGCCTGGCTGATGAAAACCCTCGACGAAGAACTCAACGCGTTCCGCCTGTGGCGCAGTCGTCAGCGGCCGGAAAAACTCGCCGTGGCCGAACGCCTGCCCGATACCCCCGAACAACTGCAACTGGAAGGCCCGAAAAAGCCCTGAATAACCAAGACCTGCGATAGATAGATCGCCCCCGCGACCTTAGCCGCTGTTAGGATTACACTTCTAGGGAAAAGTGCCGACTCGCTAAGTGTTGTTGTCCTACGGGGTAGTCATGGATATTCAGATAATTGCACGCGATGGCGAACCCGAATACGCGGTTTTGCCATGGGCTCAATATCAGGCGTTACTCAAAGCAGCAGGTCTCAACGAAACACCGTCGCGTCCGGCCCCAGCGCCTGTCGCGGCCACTTCAGACCCGATTCTTCCAGGTCTGGATCAACTCCGCAGTTTGCGCGAAGGGAAGGGCATCGCCATCGAGGCGCTGGCCCGCACGGTAGGCATCAGCCCGTCTTATCTGGCCATGATCGAAAGTGGTGAGCGTGCGCCCGACGCCGCGATTCGCCGCAGCCTGGCCTGGGAATTGACGGTGCCAGGTTGGAGGGATGAATCGTGAGCGTACGCATCAGTCGACAACATTGGGACGGGTTGCTGGGGGAGCTGGATCAGGCGCGCCGACAGCGTCATCTGCTGACGTACCGAGCCTTGCTGGAGCGTCTGCAACTGCCGACACCGGCCATGCAAACCCTGACCGCTGCACTTGAACATCTCGCCGCGCTGGATGCCAAGGCCGAGCAACCGCTGCGCAGTTCACTGGTGATCAGCCAAGGCGCAAGCCGTTTACCGCGCACCGGTTTTTTTGAATGTGTTGAACGTCTGGGGCGTTTTTCTGGACCGTCCGACGGAGTTGCCGCCGCGTCGTGGCACGCTTCCGAAGTGGTCAGAGTGTTCGAATACGAGTACCCGGAATCGGCGGAGGCCTGAGTGTTTTTACGCCTCAAGGCGCGGGCCAGTTACTGGCTGGCCCGTAGGCTGTTTCATTGGTCGTGGTGTGTTCGCCAGCCGCGCATCTGGCGCTGGATGGAAGGGCAATTTGCGCGCATGGCCAACCTCGGCGATGTCGGCGCGCAAAGCTTTTACGGGCACATTCTGACCTTTCGCGGTGTGGGTCTGGGCGCGCGTGAAGAGGGCGTGCGACTGCTGCGTCTGGCGGCACTGGCCGGCGATGGCAAAGCGGCCTATCAGGTCGGCGTGATCAGCCTTGCCGGTACGCCGAGCAAGGCGCCGGATCCAGAGGAGGCTGCGCGCTGGTGGAGCATGGCCGCCAAGGCTGGGCACCCATTGGCCGAGCACAAACTGCAAGAATTGAGTTCGCGCGATTCCAGCCAGTAAATCTCGTCATTAATAAACAGGGCATGAGGGAAACCTCACGCCCTGTTTGCGTTTTGGCTTCTTTTGTTTAGCTGTGGGTAAGCGTTTACAGATTAGTCCTACAACCATCGCCTACTTGGCCGACTTCTTTCCTGCTTGATCCCCCGCACAGTTCCCGCGCCTATTTTTTTGCGCGAGGGAACGCTCATGTTCGACCCGATTAACCCGTCCAATTCGCGCTTTGACGTGCGCTGATGGACGCCATCGCTCGCATCGAGCAAGAACTCGACAGCTTTCCCGCCAGCCTCAGTCTCTACCGCGAACAGCTCAAGCACTGGGCCAGCCGTGCTGCGGACAACGTCAGCCACGCGGCGGATTTGCCGTCGCTGATGGGCATGGAGCGGATCATCCGCTTCGGCGAAAACAGCACCGTTGTCAGCAGCACCGATAACGAGTTTTTCTCCGGCGTCGTCCAGTGCCCGAAGGACGGGCCGATGTTGATCGAGAGCAAGTTCGAGTCGGTGTACGACATTGCGCTCGGCAACATCACCGTCGATGTGATCGCCATGGACAGTGGCGAAATCACCCCTGTAACCCTTGATGCGCAAGGCAAAGGCTTGTTCAAGGGCACAGCGGGCAAGTTCTATCGGGTGCTGGTGCACAGCGAGGTCACCACGGACCAGGTTGATGACCTGTTTAAAGCCTACGACGGCCTGACCCGTGAACTCGACGGCTGGCTGCGCGGTGAGTGGCAGGGTTTTAAACCGCAGTGGTCGCAGTCGGTGGCGACATCGGCAAGCAACGGCATGCTGGCCGGAAGTTGGGCTGCGATCGAGGGAGTGTGGGACAGCATCGGTTTGCTCTCGGACATTCTCAAGGATCCTGGGGCTTTTGCCGAGCGGTTGGGGGCTGGGGCCACGCAGCTGAAGGAGCTGGCGGAGACGGCTCCCGATGTCATGGAAAAGCTGCAGTTGCTGATGAGCGACGAAGCTGCGCTGTGTTTGCTGCTGCGTACCGCCAGCCTTTGGCTGGAGATGCTGCCGCCCAGCGAGATCGCCGGCAAAACCGCCGAAGCCGCGTCAATGATGATCGTGCAGGTGCTGATCGATGTGCTGATCGGCGTCGTGCTGACCTTTGTCGGTGCGGGTGCCGGCATCGCTTATCTGACGCTGCGTCTGGCTGACCGCGCCGCGCAGTTGTTGTCAGCGTTGACGCGGTTGCTGAAGGCGATGTTTGCCATCGTCGAAGGCTTCATCAAGTACGTCGACAAATACAAAAAAGTCGCTGCACGCGGGATTGCCGCCGGGGTGAAAAAAGGCCGGATGCAGTTGCGTTGGGATGTCACGCGCAACGCCTTGCTGAAGAAAGACGAGCACCACGATGACGCTCCGGATCAGGCGAAAAATCCCAACGGGGACAGCGCTGATTGCGCTTCAGCTACGTGCACCAACGGTTGTCCGGTGTCGATGGTCACCGGTGAGGAACTGCTGACGCTGACGGATGCTGTGCTCGACGGCGTGTTGCCGTTTGAATTCACTCGGTTGTATCGCACCAGTGCGGTGGAAATCGATGTCGGCCTGGGGTTTGGCTGGAGCCATTCGCTGGCGCATCGATTGGAATTTGATGGCGACTCGGTTGTTTGGGTCGATCACGAGAATAGGCGCACGACGTTTCCGCTGCCGAGTGTTGAGCGGCCGGCGATTCACAACAGCCTGTCGCGGGCGGCGATTTTTCTTGGGGATGAGCCGGAGGAGCTGATTGTTGCGCTGGCCGGGGAAACGGCGCGGTTTTATCACTTTCGTGCGGGGCGTCTGACGGCGCTTAGCGATGCGTACGACAATCGTTTACGCATCAGCCGCGATCGTCAGGATCGCATCAGACTTCTCGACAATGGCGCGGGGCGGGCGCTGCATTTGCGCTACGACCGTGCGCAACTGATCGCGATCGACTATCAGAGTTTTCATCCAGCCGAGCGCCTTGAAGAGGCGTGGCGTACCGAGCAAACCATCGTCAGTTATTGCTATGACGCGCGTCAGCGTTTGCTCGCGGCGACTAATGCCGCAGGTGAAAGCGAGCGTTACGACTACGACGATGCGCACGTCATCCTGCAGCGACAGCTGACCGGTGGTGCGAGTTTTTTCTGGGAATGGGAGCGGGCCGGCAAGGCTGCGCGTTGCGTGCGGCACTGGGCATCGTTTTCGCAGATGGACACGCGTTATGTCTGGGATGACGACGGCAGTGTCGCGGTGCAGTACGTCGATGGCACTGAAGAGGTTTATGTCCATGACGACCGTGCGCGACTGGTGCGCAAGGTTGAGGCCGACGGTGGCGAGCAACTTAAGGCCTACGACGATCAGGGACGGTTGGTCGCTGAGCAGGATGCGCTGGGTTCTATCACCGAGTACCGCTATGACGATGTCGGACGACTGATCGCGCTGATTCCGGCAGCGGATGCGCCAACGTCCTACGAGTATCGCAACGGTTTCCTGCATCGGCGTTCGCGTGGCGATGCGGTGTGGATTTATCGGCGCAATGCCGAGGGCGACATCACCGAGGCTGTCGATCCTGACGGACAGGTAACCCATTACTACTACAGCGTGCGTGGGCAACTGGTGTCGATCCGGTATCCGGACACCAGCCGTCATCTGCTGGCCTGGAATGACCTCGGCCAACTGGTTGAAGAGACGTTGCCTGAGGGTGGTGTACGGCGTTTTTCCTACGATGCTTTGGGACGGCGGACGACTACGGTTGATCAACATGGCGCCGTTACCCGACAGCAGTGGGACGCCGTTGGCCGACTGGTTCAGACGACTTTTCCTACGGGTGCCACGCGTGCTTATAGCTACGGCGCTTACGGGCAAGTCACCGCCGAGCGTGATGAGCTGGGGCACGTCACCCGGTATGAATACGATGATGACCTGCATCTCGTCTCCCGCCGCATCAATGCCGACGACACGCGGGTGCAGTACCGCTACGACCATGCGCAGTTATTGCTTACCGAGATCGAGAACGAGTCGGGTGAGAAATATCGGCTGGACTACACGCCGACCGGATTAATCCGACAGGAAACCGGTTTCGATGGGCGCCGTACCGCTTACGTGTATGACCTCAACGGTCACCTGCTGGAAAAGACCGAGTTTGGCGATGACGACTCACGTTTAGTCACCGGATACGAACGCGATGGCGCCGGGCGTCTGCTGGTTAAAACCCTGCCGGACGGAGTGAAGGTCAGTTACCAGTACGACCCACTCGGTCGCCTGACCGGCGTCGATGACGGTCAGAACCATCCGCTGGCCTTCGAATACGACCGCCAGGATCGGCTGATCACCGAGCACCAGGGCTGGGGCACTCTGCGCTATGCCTACGACGCTTGCGGCCAGCTCAAACGCATGCGTTTGCCGGACAACAGCAAACTCGATTACCACCATGCCAAGGGCGGCGCGCTGACCGCGATCGACCTCAACGGCGCACGCCTGACCACGCATCAGTTTGAATTTGGTCGCGAGCAAACCCGTCAGCAAGGTTTGCTGCACAGCCACTATCACTACGACGAACAGGGTCGTCTTCAGGCCCACGCCGTCAATCAACAATCCAGCCCACTGTACCTGCGCCACTACAGCTACGCGGTCAACGGCAACCTGGCGAGCATCGCCGATAGCCGCCACGGTCAGCGCAGCTATTACTACGACGCCCTCGACCGACTGACCCGCGTCCGCCACTCCCGCGACGAACTCCCGGAAACCTACGCCCACGACCCGGCCGGCAACCTGCTCATGCAGGATCGCCCCGGCCCGAGCCAGATCAAAGGCAACCGCCTGTTGATGCAAGGCGACCGCCATTACGACTACGACGCCTTCGGCAACCTGATCCGCGAACGTCGCGGCACCGCGCACAAACTTGTCACCGAATACCGTTACGACTGCCAACACCGACTGATTGGCCTGACCCGTCCTGACGGGAAAACCGCGTCTTACCGTTACGACGCTTTCGGCAGACGCATCAGCAAAACCGTCGACGGCGCCACCACTGAATTCTTCTGGCAAGGCGACAACCTCGTCGCCGAAAGCAGCCAGAGCGAATACCGCAGCTACGTCTACGAACCCGGCACCTTCCGCCCGCTAGCGCTGCTCGACGGCAAAGGCCCGAAAAAAGCCTGCCCGTTTTATTACCAGAACGACCACCTTGGCACGCCACTGGAGCTGACCGATTACAGCGGGGAAATCGTTTGGTCAGCGCAGTACGACGCCTATGGAAAAGTCGCGGCGGTGACGTTGGCGGCTGAGGAATACCTGGATCAGCCACTGCGATTTCAGGGGCAGTATTTCGATGCGGAAAGTGGGCTGCATTACAACCGGCATCGGTATTACGACCCGCGGTTGGGGAGATATCTGACGCCGGATCCGGTGAAGCTGGCGGGTGGGTTGAACCAGTACCAGTACACGCCGAATCCGATTGGGTGGGTGGATCCGTTGGGGTTGAGCTGTAACTGCCCCGGAGGCATTCCTGCTGATGGACCTTATAGCGAAATTGTTCCAGGTGGAGGATTAGAAGCCCATGAGACTCGCGGTGGACATGCTATTGCGAGACATGTAGATAGATCGGAGGCTCAACTCAGAGCTAGGCTAGCGGCCGAGCCGAACATACCTATTGCGTCAACATTTCTAAATAGGTCAGAAGCTGAAGCTGCACTCTCGAATGTTATTAGAAACAATAAGGTGACAATTGATAATTTTGTGCAGGGTAATGCAATAAAACTTGTAATTAATGAACAGGTGTCAGCTCCTGCAGGGGTGGGTGTAGTGAGGCAGAGCGGAAGGTTGGAGCCTTTGTCTAGCATTAGATTGGTGTTGCGGCGAGATGCAACTTCACCGCTTGGATACTTTATTTTGACGGGATTTGTAAATGACAATTGAAGATTTTCCTAGCCTGTTTCAGTTTTTCGGGGCCTATTTTCATGAGGACTGGATGTGTGAGTTTGACTCAGCAGATGATGTTGTTAAATCTTTCATAGCGGACTCGGAATCTCGCGTACTTGAGAAGGTGGTAAAGGAAATCGACTCTCTTTTGGCGATGAAAATTTCAGAAAATGAAACTCGAGATTTTTTGCTGAAAAAAAATGGTTGTTGCTATTGCTATTGGAATGAGTGGCAAGACGGAAATTCGTGGTTGAAGCACATTTCTGTACTGTTTAGTGAGGCTTCGCATAATGATATTTAAGTGTTTCTAGGATTGTTAGTGTTATTTGTTATTCGTTGAATAAGAAAGTGGCTCTAAGAGGTGTGGGTATTGTGGTTGAGCAGAGTCGTAAAGTTGGTTTGTTATCAAGGATTTTGTTTTGTTGTAAAGTTATAGGCTTGTTTGTGATGCAAAGGTCGAAGCTTCAGTTTCAGGAAGTTGAAGAATCGGCTAGCCATGAGCGAGCATTAAATGAGGGGGCTGTTGCTAAATTTAAAAAATTCCGAGGAGTTCATAGTTCTCGCTTTTTGAGTCACAGAGCACAAATGAATGCATATAACGAGGCGATGACGAGAGAGTCCAGAAAAATGCCTTGCTTCACGGGAGAGGATAGTATGGGAAATCTGGTAGTGCGAATGGAGACTGAAAATATTGGTGAAGGATATGAGCCAAATCCCGCAAATCCATCTGATCCACGCTACATCTCTGAAATGTATGGTTTTGAAATGAGATTTGATTTCGAGACGCAGGAGCCTTGGGCTCTTTATCCGATAGAGAAAGCATAATGTTGATGCATCCTTATCTTGATATTCCTTATCGTCCAAGGTTGTCTCACTTTCTCGGTGGGTTTGATACGTATGATCGCGAAGAAAGCTTGGGTGAGACGCTGTCTGCGTACGATCCTGAGGATCCATCAGACAGGAGTATTTTAATATCCAGGTACGTAATCAAGCGGTTTTCGAAACTGAGCCATCGGCATAAGTTCGTTTTGTTTGCTGTACTGGGAGAGGCGCTTGAAGAAAGCGGTGATGTCTTTCAAGAGGTGCTGGAGCATGATCCATACTCTCACTCCTTGCTACCAGACGGCTGGGATGAGATGAGTGATCCAAGGGCATTTTTCGAAAGCATGTACTTTCAGTTGTCCGAAGCATGGATTGACGAGCTTTCCAAAGCCAGCCAAGAAGACTCATCAACTTGGTAACCGCGACTTGGTGCTCGCTGCTATTTTGTAAGTTTTGGGGGCATTCATAGGGTGAAGATGCTGGTTGCACGAATTCGGTTATGTCGAATCACCGATGTCCGAGTGTAAGTGCTTCTGCAGGTGGCTGTGCGAACAGGCTATCAATCACATGCACGCTATACCCCGGAACATTCTTCGCATGATGCTTCGCCTGCGATGCCATTTCCGCAAGCTGACTGGCATCAAGCTGTGCGCAGGCTTCGGGATGCAGATGCACGACGCCAATGGATAGCGACAACAACGGAAACTCTTGCCGCACGCCTTGGCGGTTCGGCGCGATGAAGCAGCCTGCTTCAAGGTGTTCGGGGCGATAGAAGCGGCGGCATTGGCTTTGGAAGTCGTCGAGCAGTTGATTGAGTCGCTTGCGCCAGTCTTCAGGTCCGAGGACTAATAGGAAGTCGTCGCCACCAATGTGGCCAACGAAATCTCGGGTGGGGTCGACGCGTTCATTCAGGCATTGAGCCAAACACAACAACACTTCGTCCCCGCGTCCGTACCCGTAGATATCGTTGAAGGGTTTGAAGCTGTCGATGTCGACGTAGCAGATGACTGATTCTCGACCCTGTTGCAGCAGGCGAGTGAGGCACTGCTGAATTGGCACATTGCCAGGCAGTAAGGTCAGCGGGTTGGCGTAGCGTGCCTGTTGGATTTTCAGTTCGGTGATGAGTTTGAGCACGTCGATCACCCGGCCGAGACCGAGGTAGCTGCCGTTGAGGGTGATGATGAAATCTTCTTCGATCCGCTGACGGGCGCGGCTGGTGATGAGGCGGCTCACTTGCTGCAACGACTGACTCATTTCCACCGCGAGAAAGTCGTCATTCATCAATCGGCTAATCGGTTTACGCGCAAACAAGTCAGTGGCAAACGGTTTGAGCAGCGCATCCGACAAGGAATGGCGATGTACGATGCCACACGGCTGACCCTGTTCGTCGAGTACGGCCAGTGAGTTGAGGTTGGCTTGGCGGCGGAAGGCTTCCAGTACGGTCGCGGTCGGTGTGTCGCGCGCTACGGCGGGTTGGTCGTTGAGCAGGGCGCTGAGGTCGCTGCCTTCGTCATTCAGCGCAACGCTGCTGCTGTCGTGTTTGGGCATCAACGTGCGGGCGTCGCGCGGTGGGTGTTCTTGTGGGCGGCCGAGCAAATAGCCTTGCACCAGGTCGACGCCCATTTCGGTGAGCACCGCGAGTTCTTCCGGCAGTTCGATGCCTTCGGCGATGACTTGCGCGCGGGAGGCTTTGGCGATTTGCAGGATCGAGCCGACGAATTCGCGTTTCAGCGCATCCTGGTGGATGCCGTCGATGAAGTGCCGATCGATCTTCACGTAATCCGGGCGCAGCTCCGACCACAGGCGCAGGCTCGAATAACCGGCGCCAAGATCATCCAGCGCGATGGAGAAGCCCATCGCGCGGTAGTGATGCAGTGCGGTTTGCAGCAGCTGGAAGTCGTCGATGGGTGTTTGTTCGGTCAGTTCAATGACGACCTGGCTGGGTGGAATGCCGAAGTCCTGCAGTAGTTGCAGCGTGCGTCCTGGCTGGTGTGCGGCTTCGAGTAATGACTCGGGCGAGACGTTGAGAAACAGTTTGCCCGGCAGTTGCTGTTCATTGAAACGACGGCAGGCGCTTTGTCGGCAGGCGATTTCCAGCTCACTCAAACGCCCCGCCTGTCGCGCCACGGCGAACAAGGCAATCGGCGAGTGAAGAGGGCTGTTGGACGGGCCGCGTGTCAGCGCTTCGTAGCCGAGAATGCGGCGCTCGGAGATGCAGATGATCGGCTGGAACAGGCTGTGCAATCCGCTTTGAGTCAGGATCGAGCTCAAGGCACTCAGCTGTTCGGTCGTGGTCATGGCAATCTCTGGCGATAAAAAAAGGACTGGGAGCGCTCTCGTTGGAGAGTGGCTCCCAGTCCTTTATTGCACGACAGAATGATGACTGTTTGATGACGATCCGGGGATCGTCAGCATTAAATTGCCATCACTTACTTCTTCGCCACCTGATTGCTCAGCTTCAGGTAATCCAGCAGCACGCGCCCGGTTTCGCTCAGGTAGGCATCGTCTTCTGGTTTGACCTTGTCCGGCTCGGCGGCCGTGAGGGCGTCGTCGTCTTCTTTCTTCAGCTCTTTGAGCGGCTCTTCGCCTTTGGCTTTGCGACGGATGTTTTCCATCGCCAGTTGCTTGGCGTCGATGTCGGTGTGTTGCGCGCGACGCTCGGCTTCATTGAGGCTGACGGTTTTTTCTTCCATCAGTTTCTGCGCGAGTGCCAGCTTGTCACGGATGAACACGAACTCCGCGTCTTTTGCCGTGCGGGCGTCATGCTCGGATTTGAGCTGAGCCAGATACGGTTTGAACGGATCGGCCGCCGGTTTGATGGCCGCGCGGATGGTGTCCCACGGCATGGCTTCCGGCAGAGCGCTTTCGCCAATTTCCTTGGTGTCGATCAGCGACGGGTAGTCGATGTCCGGCAGCACGCCCTGATGCTGGGTGCTCTGACCGGAGACCCGGTAGAACTTGGCCAAGGTCAGTTTCAGCTCGCCATGGTTCAGCGGCTGAATGGTCTGCACGGTGCCTTTACCGAAGGTCTGGCCACCGATGATCAGCGCGCGATGGTAGTCCTGCATGGCGCCGGCGAAAATCTCCGAAGCCGAGGCGGACAAGCGGTTGACCAGCAGCGCCATCGGGCCTTTGTAGAACGCGCCCGGGTTTTCATCTTCGAGCACGTCGACACGGCCATCGGCATTACGCACCAGTACGGTCGGGCCTTTGTCGATGAACAGACTGGTCAGCTCGGTGGCTTCCTGCAGGGAGCCGCCGCCGTTGTTGCGCAGGTCGATAACCACACCGTCGACTTTTTCTTTCTGCAGTTCAGTCAGCAGTTTTTTAACGTCGCGGGTGGTGCTCTTGTAGTCCGGATCACCGGCACGGAACGCTTTGAAGTCGAGGTAGAAGGCCGGAATCTCGATGACGCCGAGCTTGTAGTCCTTACCGTCCTGTTTCAGGTTGAGGATGGACTTCTTCACCGCCTGGTCTTCGAGCTTCACCGCTTCACGGGTGATCGGCACGATCTTGGTGGTCTGGTCGTTCGGCGCATTGCTCGCCGGAATCACTTCCAGACGCACCACGGTGCCTTTCGGGCCGCGAATCAGTTTGACCACTTCGTCGAGACGCCAGCCGACCACGTCGACCATCTCTTTGTTGCCTTGGGCAACGCCGATGATCTTGTCCGCCGGGGCGACCTGTTTGGTCTTGTCGGCCGGGCCTGCCGGCACCAGACGCACGACTTTCACTTGGTCGTTGTCGCTCTGCAACACAGCACCGATGCCCTCGAGGGACAGGCTCATGTTGATGTCGAAGTTTTCCGCGTTATCCGGCGACAGATAGTTGGTGTGCGGGTCGTACGACATGGCGAAGGTGTTGATGTACGCCTGGAAGATGTCTTCCGGACGGGTCTGATCCAGGCGCGCCAATTGGTTCTTGTAGCGCTTGGTCAGGGTTTCCTGAATCTGCTTCGGATCTTTGCCGGCGATCTTCTGGCGCAGGACTTCGTCCTTGACGCGTTTGCGCCACAGGTCATCAAGTTCTGCAGTGGATTTCAGCCAAGGGGCGTCCTTGCGATCGATCAGCAAGGTTTCCTTGGTATTGAAGTCCATCTTGTCGACGCCTTTGTTCAGCTCGGCGATGGCGAAGTCCAGACGCGATTTGACGCGATCCAGATAACGCTTGTAGATGGTGAAGCCGGCGTTGAGGTCGCCGCTTTTGAGGAAGTCGTCGAACTGCGTCTTCCACTTGTCGAATTCGGCGATGTCGCTGGCCATGAAATAGCTGCGCGACGGATCCAGCAGCTTGATGTAGCTGTCGTAGATGATCACCGAGCGCGCATCGTCGAGCGGCGGCTTGCTGTAGTGGTGACGCTTGAGCAACTCGACGACGTTCAGACTGGCGATGACTTCATCGCGATCAGGCTGCAATTTGTCCCAGCTGTTGGCAGCGAAGGTATTGCCCGACATCGGCAAAATACCGATACCGATGAATAGAGCGAGGGCGGTGCTTGGGAGCAGATGCTTCATGCTGATTCGACGCGGGGACAATTGATAACGCATATTAGGCCGTCTTTGAAGTCGCCGGTTCTACGAGAGCCGGTCGCATAATGCAAAAAGCCCGGCGCTACAGCTTCGGGCTCAGTCCAGACTCACTATGGAGGCACTGTGAAGGCATTGCAAGGCGTGGAAGGTCAAGTGGCGTGGGTTGAGACCCCGAGTCCTACATGTGATGTAGGACAAGTTCGCATTCGAGTGGCGGCAGCCGGCCTCAATCGCGCCGATTTATTACAGAAAGCCGGTCTCTATCCGCCACCGCCGGGCGCAAGCGACGTGCTCGGTCTGGAGTGTTCCGGGGTCATCAGCGAGGTCGGCGCGGGCAGTTCGTGGCAGGTCGGCGATCGGGTCTGCGCCTTGCTGGCCGGGGGCGGCATGGCCGAAGAGGTGGTGGTTGACGGGCGGCACGTGCTGCCAATTCCCGAAGGCGTTTCGTTGGTTGAAGCGGCGGCATTGCCCGAGGTTTACGCAACAGTCTGGCTGAATGTGTTTCAACTTGCGGCGCTCAAACCGGGTGAGAAAGTTCTCTTGCACGCCGGGGCAAGTGGAATCGGTTCAGCCGCCATTCAGCTGTGCAAGGCGTTTGGCAATCCGTGCTGGGTCAGCGTCGGTTCAGCCGAGCGTTTGGCTTATTGCGAGGCGCTGGGGGCTCAGGGCGGGGTGCTGCGCACTGACGATCTGGAGAGCCTGCGCGACTTCGGGCCGTTCGATGTGATTCTTGATCCGGTGGGCGGCAATTATTCGGCGCTGAATCTGAAGCTGATGGCGCTGGACGGGCGTTGGGTGCTGATCGGTTTGATGGGTGGCCGCGAAGCGAAACTGGATCTGGCGCAAGTGTTGGGTAAGCGCGTGCAGTTGCTGGGCTCGACGTTGCGCAGCCGTGATGATCAGTTCAAGGCGGATCTGTTGAGCGATCTGGGCCAGCAGGTGTGGCCATTGTTTGCGGAAGGGCGCTTGAGTCCGCAGTTGGCCAAGGCGTTTGCGGTGAAGGATGCCGAGGCGGCGTTTGCCGAGCTGGCGAGTAATACGGTGGCTGGGAAACTGGTGTTGGTGATTGACGAAAGCTTGAGCTGAGATCAGAGCAAGGTCAAAAGATCGCAGCCTTCGGCAGCTCCTACAGGGGGATTGCATTCCAAATGTAGGAGCTGCCGAAGGCTGCGATCTTTTGCTTTTATTTCCAGAGATGGATTGGCCATCCGGCTTTTTCGGCGTGCTCGAGCAGCACCGGATCCGGGTTGACCACGTGCGGGAAATCCACTTTCAGCAGCAATGGCAGGTCATTGCGTGAGTCGGAATAGAAACTTGCGCCTTCGAGGTTCTCTTCTTCAGCATCCAGCCACTCCAGCAAGCGAGTGATCTTGCCTTCACGGTAGGTCAACGTGCCCACGGTCTGGCCGCTGTAAACGCCGTGTGCGACTTCCAGTTCAATCCCCAGAATCTCGTCGATGCCGAGTCGATCGGCAATCGGTCTGACCAGGTGCGTGCCCGACGCCGAGATCACCAGAATCCGGTCGCCGGCCTTGCGGTGCGCAGCGATGGTTTTGGTCGCGTCGCTGAAGATGATCGGTTCGATAAAGTCTTCAACCCACGGCCCGACCAGGTGCTCGACTTCTTCTGGCGTACGGCCGATCAGCGGTTCGAGGCTGAACGCCATGTACTCTTCCATGCGTAATTTGCCATGGCTGTAGGCGTCCATCAGTTCGTTGTTCTTGCGCATGAACGACTCGGGATCGACCCAGCCCAGGCGCCCCATCTGCTCGCTCCAGAGGGTGGCGCAATCGCCGTGGATCAACGTTTCGTCCAGATCAAAAATTGCCAGGGCCATCAGTTCTCTCCGAGAACAGCTGCGAGCTACAAGCGTCGAGCTGCAAGAATTGGAATCAGCTGCGCCGCAGTCTACAACTTGAAGCTTGTAGCTCGAAGCGTGCAGCTGCTTTTAAGCGACTTCACACAGGGCCGTCGGATCGATGGAAAGCGCCAGACGCTGACCATCGGGATGCAGATCAGCCGCCGAACGATTGAGCACATCCACCACCAATTCCACGCCGCGCGCTTCGATGCGATAGCGAATGACATTGCCGAGCAGGCTGTGGCTGCGGATCTGCGCGTCGAGTTCGCCGTTGAGGCTCAGTTCGATGGCTTCCGGGCGAATGGCGATGCGATGGTTGATCGGGCGCTGCAACAGCTTTGAGGCGGCTTCGGCGTCGAGCAGGTTGTAGTTGCCGATAAAGCCTGCGGCGAACACGTCGACTGGCGCGGTGTACAAGGTTTCGGCGTCGCCGCTCTGTACGATTTTTCCCTGATTCATCAGGAAAATGCGATCAGACATGGTCAGCGCTTCTTCCTGATCGTGTGTGACGAAGATCGTGGTCAGGCCGAGTTCGCGCTGGATCTGACGGATCTGTTCGCGCAGGTGTTTACGAATTCGTGCATCGAGGGCCGACAGCGGTTCATCCAATAGCAACAAACGTGGGCGCGTGACCAGCGAACGGGCGAGGGCGACACGCTGGCATTGACCACCGGAGAGTTGATGCGGGTAGCGGCTGGCGAAGTCGTTGAGTTCAACCAGTTTCAAAACTTCCGACACGCGTTTATGGCTGTCGTCGGCGTTGACCTTTTGCATGCGCAAACCGAATGCGACGTTCTGCTCGACGGTCATGTTGGGAAACAACGCGTAGCTCTGGAACACCATGCCGATCCCGCGTTTTTGCGGTGTCAGCGGCACAATGTCGACGCCATCGAGCAGGATCTGGCCGCCATCGACCGGCGTCAGGCCGGCGATGCAGCGCAGCAGGGTAGATTTGCCGCAACCGGACGGGCCGAGCAGGGTGACGAATTCGCCTTTGTTGATTTCGCAGTTGATGTCGCTGAACACCGGGGTGCCCGCGTAGTTTTTCTGCAGGTGTTGGACGCTGACATAGCTCATTCGCTTTTGTCCTTGTTCAAGATGTTGGCGATCCACGTCAGGATCAGCACGAAAAAGAAATACGAGATGACCAGCGCACTGGTGAAGTGACCGCTGCTGTTGCGCATGTTGTTCAGATAAACCTGCAGGGTTTCGTAACGCGTGCCGACGAGGATGTTGGCGAAAACGAACTCACCGAACAGGAACGAGAACGACAGCAGCAACGCGACCATCAGGCCTTTGCGCAGGTTGGGCAGCACCACCAGAATCGCTGCCTGAAAGGTGCTGGCGCCGAGCAGTTGCGCGGCGTCCATCAGGTCGCGCAGGTTGATCGCTTGCAGGTTGTTGGTAATCGCCCGGTACATGAACGGCAGCGCCACGGTGAAGTAGCAGCCGATCAAAATCCACGGCGTGCCGACCATCGCCATCGGCCCGGAACCGTAGAGTTGCAACAGACCCACCGACGACACCACCGGCGGCACCGCGAAGGGCAGCAGGATGAGGATGTTCATCAGCGCATCGAGTTTCGGAAAGTGGTAATGCACGACGAACAGCAGCGGCAGAATCAGCACCACCGACAGTACCAGCGCGCCGACACACACCAGCAATGACTGGCCGAAGGCGTGGAGGAACCGTGGATCGCTCCACAACTGGATGTACCACTTGAAGGTGAAACCGCTGGGCAAAATGGTCGCCGACCAACTGCTGGCGATCGAGTAGACCAGCGTGCCCGCCAGTGGCAGCAAGAGGATCGCAAACAGCAGGTAAACCACGACGCGGTGGTAGAGGCCGGCCGGGCCGGATTCAGCGCGAGACATGGTAGCTCCTCTTCAACAGCAGTTGATGCACGACGGTGACGATGGTCATCAGCGCCACCAGCACCACGGCCAGAGCGCTGGCCAGATTCGGGTCGAGGGAAATGTCGCCGGAGACCATCGCTGCAATCCGGATCGGCAGGACGTTGAAGTTGCCCGTCGTCAGTGCATACACAGTGGCGTAGGCGCCGAGGGCGTTGGCCAGCAGGATCACAAACGTACCGAGCAACGCGGGTGTCAGCACTGGTAAACCAATATGCCGCCAGAACTGCCAACCGTTGGCCCCGAGCAATGCTGCGGACTCGCGCCAGTCTTCACGCAAAGCGTCGAAGGCCGGGTAGAGCAGCAGCACGCCGAGGGGAATCTGGAAATAGGTGTAGAGGATGATCAAGCCGGTTTTCGAGTACAGGTTGAAATCCTGAATGATCCCGGCCTGCTTGAGCATGATGGTGATGCTGCCGTTGAAACCGAGCAGGATGATGAAGGCGAACGCCAACGGCACGCCGGCAAAGTTGCTGGTCATGTTGGCGAAGGCATTCACGAAGTTGCGCAGTTTTGAATCAACGCGGCGCAGGGAATACGCCCCGAGCACGGCAATGATGATGCCGAATACGCTCGACCAGAAACTGATTTCCAGGCTGTACTGGATCGCCTGCAAGTAGAACTTCGAACTGAAGATCTTGGTGAAGTTTTCGATGCCCCAACCGAACTCTTCCGATTGCAGGCTGTTGATCATTACCCAGACCAGCGGGGCGATTTCGAAGACGATAAAGAACAGCGCGAAGGGCACCAAGCACAACGCCGCCAGCCATTTGCCGCGAGTCATGGCATTCACTTGAGCAGCTCCCGGCACACAGGTTTGTCGTGGGGCACGCCGAGCAGTTCGCAGACAGTGCCGCAGATTTCCGTCTGCTTCGGCGCGGCATCAGCGCTGAAGCTGAACGCGTCGCCGAGGACGAAAAGCGGCACTTGACGCTCTTCCGGCAGCAGGCCGTTGTGGGAGCGGTCGTTGTTCATGCCGTGGTCGGCGGTCACCAGCACTTGATAACCCGCGTCGAGCCAGCTCTGCAAATAGTCGGCGAGGATGATGTCGGCCGAGCGCGCACTGTTGCGGTACTGCGAAGAGTCGAGGCCGTGCTTGTGCCCGGCGTCGTCGATGTTCATCGGGTGGATCAGCAGGAAGTTCGGATCGTGGCGCAGGCGCAGGTTTTCCGCGTCGGCGAACAGGTGCGAATCCGGATAGTGATCGTTCCAGTAGAAATGCCCGTGCTGGATCGGCAGCGACAGATTGTCGGTGTGCCGGTCGCGGGCAGCCACGAACGGCGAGCGGTTGTACAGCTCGCTGACCCAGTGATACGCCGCGGCAGCGGTTTTCAGACCGGCATCGCGGGCGTAGTGATAAATGCTGCGCTGATTGGACAGGCGCGAAACGTTGTTGTGGACGATGCCGCTGTCGATCGGCGGCACGCCGGTGAGGATGCATTCATAAAGCGGTCGGGACAGGGCCGGCAGCTCGCACTCCAACTGGTAGAGCGCGGCGCGTCCTGCGCCAACATAAGCCTGCAGATGCCCCATGGCGTGGCGCGCGACCTCGTAGTTGAGACCGTCGAGCACGACAAGGATGACGTTGTGCTTCATAGGGGCAAAAACTCCGAAAACAAAACTGGAACCGACCCCTGTAGGAGCTGCCGCAGGCTGCGATCTTTTGATGTTGCTTTTAAAGGGCAAGATCAAAAGATCGCAGCCTGCGGCAGCTCCTACAGATGAAGGATTACTTCATCTCGACGATGACTTCTTCGTTCCACTGCTGTGGCAGGGCTTTGGAGGTCTTTTCCCAGGCGTCGGCGTCTTTGATCGGGGTGACCTTTTTGTACTGCTCGTTTGGCAGCAGTTTGGCCTTCACGTCTTCCGGCAGTTGCAGGTGCTCGGCGCGGATCGGACGCGCGTTGCCGCGAGCGAGGTTGGTCTGGCCGGCGTCGCTGAAGATGTATTCGCGGGTCAGCTTGGCGGCGTTCGGGTTTTTCGCGTACTTGTTGATGATCGTGGTGTAGCCGGAAATCACCGAACCGTCGGACGGGATCAACACCACGTAATCATCCGGGTTGGCCATCTTGGCTTTGTAGCTCAGGCCGTTGAAGTCCCAGACCACACCGACTTCGATCTCGCCTTTTTCCATGGTGGCGATGGTCGGGTTAGCCATCGACAGGCGACCTTGCTTGGCAATGTCGGCAAACAACAGCAGCGCAGGTTTGATGTTTTTCTCGTCGCCACCGTTGGCCAGTGCCGCAGCGAGTACGCCGTTGGCGGCCTGGGCGGCGGTGCTTACGTCACCGATGGAGACCTTGTATTTGCCGCCCTTGAGGTCAGCCCATTTGGTCGGTACTTCGGAACCGTGCAGCAACTTTTTGTTGATGATGAAGGCGATGGTGCCGGTGTAGGCCAGTGCCCAGTTGCCGTCCTTGTCCTTGGCCCAGTCCGGGACTTGATCCCAGGTGCTTGGCTTGTACGGTTGCACCACGCCTTGCTTGACCGCGATCGGGCCGAACGCGGCGCCGACGTCGCCGATGTCAGCGGTGGCGTTATCCTTTTCCGCCGCAAACTTGGCGATTTCCTGAGCCGAGCTCATGTCGGTGTCGATGTGTTTCAGGCCGTAGGTTTTGGCCAGGTCTTCCCAGGTGCCTTTCCAGTTGGCCCAGTCATCGGGCATGCCGACGCTGTTGACGGCGCCTTCCGCTTTCGCAGCGGCTTCGAGGGTTTTCAGATCGGTGCCGGCCGCCATGGCGGAGGTGCACAGTGCAATGGTCGAGCCTAACAGTGTTGCCAGGAAAAGCTGTTTCATTCCGAAGCTCCTTGGTCGTGTTCAACGCTGCGATTGCGGTGGTTGTTGGTCTAGGTCAGCAATACCTGAGCCAATTTAAGGGGGCTGGATGACACTTTGATGTCGGTGGCCTCGCGCCAGGCCTTTTATCTGGCCTATATCGGCAGGTGCCCGATAAGCGTAGACCATGCGCAAAGGCCCGGAGGGCAAGGGACTTGGCCGATGTATTGCAAGTCGTGAGGATGACCGTTCGGTAGTTTTGTCATCTATCGGTCATGTGTACTGCCTAGGCTTGCAACACCGCGAAACGGGTTTGATCACCGTGCGGTTTTGCCCCGAAACAGTGCTGGTCTAGTCCAGATAGGTAACGTTGATGCGTGATGAGGCAACAAAAGCGGTGACAGCCATTGGCCAGGTGTTGCAGGAGCAGCTCGACCACGGCTTGTTGGCGGCGGGCAGTAAGTTGCCGGCTGAACGCAAGCTCAGTGAGTTGTTTGGCACCACGCGGATTACTGTGCGTGAGGCGTTGTTGCAGTTGGAGGCACAGGGGCAGATTTATCGCGAGGAGCGGCGTGGCTGGTTCGTTTCGCCGCCGCGTCTGGCCTATAACCTGATGCAACGCAGTCACTTTCACGCGATGGTCAGTGCGCAGGGGCGTGAGCCTTCGACCGAGGTGATTTCGGCGCGGCTGCAACCGGCGTCAGCGGCGGTGTGTGCGTGGTTGCAGTTGCCGGCGCTGTCCAGCGTGATTCAGATTTGCCGGTCGCGGCGGATTGACGGGCGGTTGGTGTTGTATGTGGAGCACTATTTGAATCCGCAGTTTTTTCCGGGGATTCTTGAGTTTGATTTGAATCAGTCGATTACTGAGTTGTATGCGCGGCATTACGATTTGCACTATGGGCGGGTGCGCTTTGAGATTGTGCCGACGTCTTTGTCGGTGGATGCGGCGGCGGCTTTGCGGGTGTCGGTGGGGAGTCCGGGGTTACGGATTGCTCGGGTTAATTATGATCAGCATGAGCGGTTGATTGATTGTGATCTGGAGTTTTGGCGGCATGATGCGATTCATGTGGGGGTCGACGTTGTTTGATCGTTTTTTGGGGGCATATCCGTTGCTGCGGGTGTTGCTGATTATGGTTCCGCCCTTACGGCGGGTCACTTTTGGCAAACGCCCCAAAAGTG
Organism: Pseudomonas sp. NPDC088429; assembly: GCF_044753305.1. Lineage (NCBI taxonomy): Bacteria > Pseudomonadati > Pseudomonadota > Gammaproteobacteria > Pseudomonadales > Pseudomonadaceae > Pseudomonas > Pseudomonas sp. NPDC088429. Next base: position 20,497 of record NZ_JBIVMX010000067.1, read on the forward strand.
ACCAAAAGGTCTGTGCCCTGACGTCCGGCCCTCGCTAAGGCTCGGATTCCTTCGTTCCGGGTTCATCCGGGGGCATCGCCTACGGTTTGCTTCGCTGCACCTCCTCTCGATGCTTTCCCCGTATGAATCCCTCCACTCAGCCTCCCGACGGGCTCTAAGATCAAGATCAAGATCAAGATCAAGATCAAAAGCAGGCGAGCTGACACTCGGCCTATTGAGTGGTGAGAAGCATGGCGCGCTCGGCTTTTGCTTTTGTAGGAGCAGAGCTTGCTCGCGAAGGCGGCCTGACAGCCGACCTGTTTACTGTGGATGTACTCAATCCAATTGTAGGAGTGAGCCTGCTCGCGATAGCGCCCTTACAGGCGCCCTTTTTCTGACAGGCTGCACACGATCCAATTGTGGGAGCGAGCCCGCTCGCGAAAGCGCCCCCACAGTCACCGCCTCTTTACTTGTCTGTCTGCGCGTTGGCATACAAATAATCCGTCGCCAACGAGGCCAGTGTCCTCACGCCAACCACCAGCGCTGACTCATCGACAAAGAACCCTGGATTATGATTCGGCGCGGCTTTGCTCATGTCTTGATCCCGCGGCGTCACGCCAAGAAACACGAACAGCCCCGGCGCTTCTTTGGCAAAGAACGAGAAGTCCTCAGCCCCGCCCACCAGCGGCCCTTGCACCACGTCATCCTTGGCCGCCCACTTCAACGTCGGCAGCATTTTTTCCGTGAGTGCCGGGTTGTTGATGGTCGGGTCGTATTTTTCGATGATGGTGACGTCCGCTTTGGCACCGCCGCTTTCGGCGATTTTTTCGACGGTCTGGCGTACGTCGGCGTGGAGTTTCTGGCGGATGCCGTAGTCGTATGAGCGGATCGTCCCGGTCATGTCGACCGATTCGGGAATGATGTTGTAGCGCGTCCCGCCGTTGATGGTGCCGATGCTGACCACCGATGGAAACGACGAGATGTCGGTGCGGCGGCTGACCACGGTTTGCAGGCCGACGATGGTTTGTGCGCCGACGGTGATCGGGTCGATGCCGTCCCATGGGCGGCCGGCGTGGGTTTGTTTGCCGAGGATTTTGATGCGCAGGTCGTCGGAGCTGGCGAGGGTCGGGCCGGGGCGGTAGGTGATCTGGCCGGCGGGGACGCCGGCCCAGACGTGCAGGCCGAAGACGGCGTCGGGTTTCGGTGATTTCATCACGCCTTCCTCGACCATCATTTTCGCGCCCCAGGTATTTTTGCCGTCGGGGATGAAGTCGCTCGGGCCTTCTTCGGCGGGCTGGAAGTAGAACACCACGGTGCCGGGCAGGGTGTCGCGCATGCCGGTCAGAATTTTCGCCGTGCTGAGCAGGATCGCGGTGTGGGCGTCGTGGCCGCAGGCGTGCATCACGTCGACTTCTTTGTCGAGGTAGGTGCCTTTGGCTTTCGAAGCGAATGGCAGGTCGGAGACTTCCTTGACCGGCAGCGCGTCCATGTCGGCGCGCAGGGCAACGGTCGGGCCGGGCAGGGCGCCTTTGAGGACGGCGACCACGCCCGTGCGCGCCACGCCGGTTTTGACTTCCAGGCCCATCGCTTTGAGTTGTTTGGCGACCAGTTCCGACGTGCGCTTTTCAGTGTTGCCGAGTTCGGGGTGGGCGTGGATGTCGCGGCGGGTTTCCAGTAGTTCCGGTTCGAGTTTTTGCGCCTGCTCGGCGATCTGCGTGCGCGTGCTTTCCATGGTGGCGGCGCCGGCGTGACAGGCGAACAGGGTGAGTAGAACGGCCTGGGCAATGCGGGTCAGTTGCATCGGGTTTCTCCTTGGTTATTGTTTTTGGGCTTCCCTGCCTGTGACTGCAACTGCGCGCCTGAGTGCTATTCCTTAGGCTCGCCACCGCCGGCAGTGATCACTTGTACGCTCATGCGTGGGGTGGCCAGATCCAGTCCGGCTTCATCCAGATGTCGCTTCAGCGACAAGTTGAATGCCCGCGACACTTCCCACTGTTTGATCGGCGCCGTCTTGAACCGTGCACGCAGAATCGCGCTGCCGGACTCAAAACTCTCGACACCCTGAATTTCCAGCGGCGACCAGATATTGCGGCGTTGCAGGGGATCGGTGCGCATCTTCTGGCCGACGTCGCGCATTAGTTTGATCGCGTCGTCGATTTCCATGTTGTACGGCACCGCGACGCGGAAGATCGCGTAGCCGAATTCGCGGGAGTAGTTCTTGATGCTTTTGATTTCACTGAACGGGATCGTGTGGACAATGCCGTCGATGTCGCGCAGGCGCACGGTGCGGATGGTCAGGCCTTCGACGGTGCCGAGGTGGCCGCCGACGTCGACGTAGTCATCGATGGCCAGTGAGTCTTCGATGATGATGAACAGGCCGGTGATCAGGTCGGCAACCAGCGACTGCGCACCGAAACCGATGGCCAGACCGATCACACCGGCACCGGCCAGCAGTGGCGTAACGTTCATGCCCATGTTCGCCAGCGCGACGATCAGCGCGATGATGAAAATCGCCACGAACAGCACGTTGCGGATCAGCGGCATCATCGTTTGCGCGCGGGCATTGGCCAGGCCTTTGCGCGAGCGGGTGAGGGCATGGTGCACGGCGGTGTCGGAGAGAATCCAGATCAGCCAGGCAAACAGCAGCGTGCCAGCGAGGCTGAACAGTTTGACGCTGACGTCATGCCCGTCGCCTTCTGCGAAAGTGATCAGCGACTTGCCCCACACCCGCAGACCCAACTCGATAAACGCCAGCCACACCAGCAGATGAGCGAGGGTATAGAAGAAGTTTTTCAGTCGTTCCGAATACAGCGCATGACGTTTGGCCCCGCGCTGCGGTTTCAGCGAGTGGCGACGCACCAGGCCGTTGATCACCATGCACAACACCAGCAACACCGTGCAGATCATTGATTGGCGTAAAGCAGTGCTGGTGTCGCCGGCGGAGAAGAACGTCGCGAACAGCGAAATCCCCACCAGCACCAGCGCCGGGACGTACCAGAAGGTACCGAGGATATCGATGGTGTCGCTGAGCGCGCGGCGGGTCAGGCGTCGCGACAGGGGCTGGTTGCGGATCAGGTGCGCAATCGGTCGGCGGAACCGCAGAATGAACAGGCCGGTTGAAATTGCAGCGAGGACGTTGGCGACGGTCGCGGCGGTGTGGGCCAGATGCACGCCGAGGCTTTCGATCAGACGCGGATCATTCAGCGCTTCACCGAACGCGGCGAAGCTGCCGATCAGCCACAACGGCCGGAACGCCTGATGACGCAGGATGTACAGCGCGCGATGGCGGTGCGGGCCGTCGAGCAGGGAGAAAGCAATCACGCAGATCGCCGAGAAACAGGTGCCGACCACCAAGGCATACGCCAGCACCATCGCCAGACTTTTGCCCAGCGAGGAAGGCAAGGCGTAACTCATGTAGACGGTGATGACCAAAGCGATCAGCCACGGCCCGAGTTTGCGCAGGGCGAAGCGCAGCATGTCGAGGGCTTTGGGGTGTTGCGGCAGTTCTTCAGTGAGGCCGAAACGCATGCGCACGCGGTGACTGAGCCAGATCAGCGCAGCGGCGAGCAGGCTCCAGACCATCAGAATCATGGCGAAACCGAAGATCACCGGCAGCCATTCGCTGGCCGGCATCATCAAGGCGCTGAATTCATCTTTGGCCAGATCGAACTCGGCAGACCAGCGATTGAGCGGGCTGTCAGCGCCGGTGAATTGTTTTTCGAAATTGGCGAGGGTGCCGCCGATCAGGCCGAGCACGCCTTCTTCCGGCGTGGTCTGGGCTTTTTTCGTGGCGTCGCGCAGCTTTTTCAGGTCGGTGAGCAGTTGCGCGCGTTGCTTGTCGTTTTCCAGCGACTTGATGACTTCGTCGAGGGATTGACCGAGGGGTTCCTGCGCTTCGGGCTGGGCCTTGTTGGTGTTGAGCAGGCCGGGCAGACCGACCGCCTGGGCAGGCGCCAGCGGCAGCAGCGTCATCAGGCAGACGAGGAACAGACTGGGTAAAGCAAAAAGACGAGCAAACACTAGGCGGTCAACCTCGCAATGGGCGGATCGAACGAGTGTACGAGCCCGCCTGCTGCAATGCGAGCCGGTGCGCGGTTATTCGTTGAGTTTGGCGAGGATCTTGTAAACCACGGTGGCGAGGATCAACAGCATGCCGACCCACATGGCGAAGACACCGGCATTCTTGTCGCGGAAGTTGAAGCCGATGGCCAGCAGGAGCATTCCGCACAGGATCGGAATGAGCATGGCGTGAAACGAAGACATCGTGATCATGGAGACAGCCTTGTCGAAAGGGATGATTAAAGTCTAGGTGGCTTTTAGGGGCATTGTATTGATCTGTGTAGGAGCTGCCGCAGGCTGCGATCTTTTGATCTTGTCTTTTGAAAAACAGGATCAAAAGATCGCAGCCTGCGGCAGCTCCTACAGGGGGGTTACGGGAGTTCCTGGCAGGCGTAAAACGCGCTCAGCACTTTCACCAGATGCGCCAGGTCGTGGCTGCCGCACAGTTCGCGGATCGAGTGCATGGCGAAGGTCGGCAGGCCGATATCGACAGTACGCACACCAAGGTGGCTGGCGGTGATCGGGCCGATGGTCGAGCCGCAGCCCATGTCGCTGCGCACCACGAAGCTTTGCACCGGCACTTCTTCGGCCATGCACAGATGGCGGAAGAAACCGGCGGTTTCGCTGTTGGTGGCGTAGCGCTGGTTGCTGTTGACCTTGATCACCGGGCCGGCGTTGAGTTTCGGGCCGTGGTTGGCGTCGTGCTTGTCGGCGTAGTTGGGGTGCACGCCGTGGGCGTTGTCGGCCGAGACCAGCAGGGATTTCTGGATGGTGCGAACGAACTCGTCACCTTCCGGCAGCAGACGGCGCAGGGTTTGTTCGAGCATCGGGCCGTCAGCGCCGCAGGCCGAGCAGGAGCCGACTTCTTCGTGATCGTTGCAGACCAGCACGCAAGTTTCGTCGGTTTCGGCAGTCAGTAGCGCTTGCAGACCGGCATAGCACGACAACAGGTTGTCGAGACGCGCGCCGGCAATGAAGTCGCCGTTCAGGCCAATCACTGCAGCACTTTGTGTGTCGTAGAAGCTCAGCTCGTAATCGAGCACGACGTCGGCGTTCAAGCCGTGTTCGCGGGCCAGTTGATCGGTGAGCACGGCGCGGAAATCGACGCGTTCGTCCCCAGCGAATTGCGCAAGGATTGGCGGCAGCTCGGTCTGCGCGTTGATCGCCCAGCCCTGATTGGCTTCACGGTTGAGGTGAATGGCCAGGTTGGGAATGATCGCGATCGGCGCCTTGAAGTCGATCAGTTGGCTTTCGACTTTGCCGTCGCGGCGGAAAGTGACGCGGCCGGCCAGCGACAGATCGCGGTCGAACCACGGCGCCAGCAGTGCGCCGCCATACACTTCAACGCCCAGTTGCCAGAAGCCCTGACGCTGCAGTTCCGGCTGCGGTTTGACGCGCAGGCACGGGCTGTCGGTGTGCGCGCCAACCAGACGGATGCCACCGTGCAGCGGCGAGGTGCGGCCCATCTTGATCGCGACGATCGAGGAGTCATTACGAGTAACGTAATAGCGGCCGTTAGGCTCGGTGGTCCACGGCTCGCGTTCGTCGAGGCGCACAAAACCGGCGGCCTCCAGACGTTGCACAAGACTGGCGGTGGCGTGGAACGGGGTAGGGGAGGCCTTGAGGAAGTCGATCAGGCCTTGGTTCAACTCTTCGCGCATAACAAGCTCCAGACAGCAATGGCCGGGAGTTTAACGCATCGGGAGGGGAATTCGATCCCTGTAGGAGCTGCGGCACGCTGCGATCTTTTGATTTTGATTTCAAAAAAGCAGAATCAAAAGATCGCAGCGTGCCGCAGCTCCTACAGGGGAAGGATCTCAGTTCGTCGGGAGCACGCGTTTTTTCAGGTAGCGCATGATGACTTTCTCGTCTTCCGGCTTGTCCGGGCGTGGCAGCTGTTTTGGCCAGCGGCTCTGGCTCAGGAGCTTTTTCTGCCGGCTCTCGTCCCAGCGCAGAATCTCCCGCGACGCACATTCCCACCACTCATGGCGGCAGGCGCTGTAGTACGGATCATCCGGTGCAGCGCTGCCATACAACAAGTCTCGACCGACCTTGCGCAAGGCGCCGCTCTGGTGGCGCAGTTTCCATTTGATTTTCAGGCGCTGCCAGGCCGACGGGAACGGTTTGACTCGCGGCACGTCGCGGCACAGATCCACCAGTCGCTGACTGAACGTTTCGCCATGCTGGGAGAAGAAGTACGTCTGCATCGCATGGAAAAAACGCTTTTCGGCGAAGTAGTGGTAGACGTGTTTCCGCGCTTCCACGACCCGGCGTTCACGCAGGGCATACGACAACGCGATCTGCTCGATGGTATGGATCTTGAAGCCGCCAACCGTGCATTGATCGATCATGCGGATCGACTCTTCGAACAGATCCAGATCGTTTTCGGTGACGCCGCACAGGCCGCTGTTGTAGAGCTTGAAGCCGTTGTCCGGCGTCACGCCATACGCACTGAGGTCGCGCGCAAGCTTCAGATAGTCGCTGCGCAGGTGCACGTCTTTCCAGTCGTACTCGAAGCGATCCATGACCGAGCAATCCTGCCCGATGGCATCGAGCAGACGGCTGGGATGATCGGTGAACAGCGTGTCAGTGTCGACGAACAGCGTCTTCTCCGCCCATTGCATGCCGGCGGCGATGGCGCAGGCCTTGCGGCGATGGTGGTAGCCATTCGTGCCTTGCCAGCGCGTCAGCGTGGCTTCATCGAGGAACACCGTGTCGACCGGCCAGCCGGCGTAATCTTGCGGGCGATCAGTGAGAATCCTGATCGCCGGGAGCTGGCCGTTTTTCGCCTGGGACAACACGGTGAGGATGCTGAACTTGGCCTCGCGGCGGTAGACATCCTGATTGCCATAAATCAGGTACAACAACTGCTGGCGGGTTTTTTTCAGGGGGGTGGCGAGGGAATCAATGCAACTCATCCGAAACAAAAATCCTTAAAAGCAGGACTGCTGATCAAGCAGTCCTTAAAACGGTGCCGGGCATTCGAAGCGCAAGCGTTCGCCGGTCTGGGGATGGGTGAAGCTCAACATTCTCGCGTGCAAACACAGACGCGGCCAGGCGGCCAAGGCTTGTTCATGGGCGTAGAGTCCGTCACCCAGCAGCGGATGACCGATGGACAGCATGTGTACGCGCAACTGGTGCGAACGGCCAGTGATCGGCGTCAACTCGACGCGGCACCAGTCGCCACAACGTTCCAGCACGCGCCAGAAGGTCAGCGCATGTTTGCCGAACTCGTGATCGACCACATGGCGCGGCTTGGTCGGCGGGTCGTAGCGCAGGGGCAAATCGATGCTGCCGCTGTCCAGTTCCGGCTGACCCCAGGCCAACGCGGTGTAGGCCTTTTCGGTTTCGCGGTCATGAAACTGGCGCGACAGTTCGCGATGCGTGTCGGCGTCACGGGCCAGCAGAATGATGCCGGAGGTTTCCCAGTCCAGACGATGGACGATGCGCGCTTCCGGGTAGCCGTTTTCCTGCAGACGGGTAATCAGGCAATCCTTGTTGTCGTCGGCGCGACCGGGCACCGAGAGCAGCAACGTCGGTTTGTTCACCACCAGTACAGCGGCGTCCTGATGGATGATGTGGATGTTGGACAACGGCATTAAAACAGCCTCGTAACAAATGCCAACGGCGGCTCGGGACTGCTGATAACCCTGTAGGAGCTGCCGAAGGCTGCGATCTTTTGATTGTCAAAAACAAAATCAAAAGATCGCAGCCTTCGGCAGCGCCTACACGAGCATCAACAGCCCGAGCCGCCGTAGCGACTACCCAATCGACTCAGCGATCGGGCAGGGTGATGTTGAGTTCCAGAATCGAGCAACTGCCCTGGCTTTCCAGTGCAACATGTACGTCGTCGTTGCCGATGTTGACGTACTTGCGGATCACGTCGACCAGTTCCTTCTGCAAGGCTGGCAGGTAATCCGGCGTGCTGCGCTGGCCGCGCTCATGCGCCACGATGATCTGTAGACGCTCTTTCGCTACCGAGGCGGTACTTGGCTTTTTGTTGGCACGAAAGAAGTCAAAAAGGTTCATTACCTACCTCCAAACAGGCGCTCGAAGAATCCCTTCTTCTCGACATCGAGGAAACGGTGGGCTTTTTCTTTGCCCAGCAAACGGTCGACGGTATCGCTGTAAGCCTGACCGGCATCGCTCTGGTCGTCGAGAATCACCGGTACGCCCTGGTTGGATGCCTTGAGCACCGCCTGGGATTCCGGGATCACGCCGAGCAGGGTGACCGAGAGGATTTCCTTGACGTCTTCAACGCCCAGCATCTCGCCCTTTTCCACACGCTCTGGATGGTAGCGAGTGATCAGCAGGTGTTCCTTGATCGGGTCTTCGCCACGTTCGGCGCGACGCGATTTGCTCGCCAGCAGGCCGAGCATGCGGTCCGAATCTCGTACCGAGGACACTTCCGGGTTGGTCACGACGATCGCTTCATCAGCGAAGTACATGGCCAGGTGCGCGCCTTTCTCGATGCCCGCCGGGGAGTCGCAGACGACGAACTCAAATTGTTCCTTGAGCTCCATCAGGACTATATCCACGCCTTCGACGGTCAGCGCGTCTTTGTCGCGGGTCTGGCTGGCGGCCAGCACGTAGAGGTTTTCCAGGCGCTTGTCTTTGATGAGCGCCTGTTGCAGGTTGGCTTCGCCGTTGACCACGTTGACGAAGTCATACACCACGCGGCGCTCGCAACCCATGATCAACAAAAGGTTACGCAAGCCCACTTGGTAGTCGACGATCACTGTTTTGTGGCCGCGCAGAGCGAGGCCGGTACCGATAGCGGCGCTGGTGGTGGACTTACCCACACCACCCTTGCCGGAT
>NZ_JBIVMX010000068.1:0-28831 GCF_044753305.1 Pseudomonas sp. NPDC088429
CTCCCACAGTCTGTACTGGGCTAACAGTCAGAAGCTGGCTTTTGGTCCCACCCACCCCTTCGAGTCCTACCATACAAGCGGGCTTGCTCGCGAAGAACGATAACGCGGTATCGGAAGTGACTTGTAGGCCACCCCATGACTCAAACCCCTGCAAAAACAGGAAATGCGGCCTAAAGCCAGCACGTGCACACACGTTCTTTAGCTAGCCGCCATTGAGTACAGGAGATTCAAACGTGAAAGGTTTCAAGGGGTATATCGGTTTCGTCGGGCTGGCGCTGTGTTCGGCCAACGTCTGCGCCGATCTGCCTCAAAGCTCGATTCTGAGCCGCTACGGCGTCACCACCGACCAACTGCCGAACCCGGTAAAGACTGCCGAGGACAAACCGGTCGAAGAAAAAAGCCGCTTTCAGATCCAGCCCGAACAACCGTTCGTGACGATCCGTCTGGGTGACGGCAAGCAGCCGCCAACCACCGGCAATCTGAGCATCGACCGCATGGCGCAACAGGATCTGCAGCGTTGCCAGCGTTTGCAGGGCGAAGTGGTCAAGCGCGGCGGGACGTACATGAGTTGCGACAACAGCATCCCCGGCATGGCAACTCCCGAGTAATGATCGTTCCCACGCTCTGCGTGGGAATGCATCCCGGGACGCTCTCCCTTCCAGAGCCGAACGCGGAGCGTCCGTTGCGGCATTCCCATGCCGAGCGTGGAAACGAGAGTGTTAGTCTTCCTTGCGCACGGTCGCCACTTCATCGGCGCGCACTTTCACTTTCGCCCCGGAAATATCTTCGAATTCATAAAAGCCGTCTTTGGTTTCGGTCTTCGGCATGTCCTTGGTCAAATACTGGGTGCCGTTCTGCAACGTGACCACGGTCTGGGTCGAGCAACCGCCCAATGCCAACAGGGCGGCAACCGCCAATGGAAGGCCCAGCGTCTTGATGTTCATAGCCACCTCAAACTCCTCATGCGATGTAGTACCGATCATTGTCAGTGTTCTAACGCGGTTGGTGTCATGGCACCGTGAAAAGTTCGATGTTCACCGATAAAAAATGCCATTGATCTTTTTCCGTTTGCACCGGGCAGGGCTGAGCTGGTATCTGTACGCATAACCAGTACTCGCTCGCCATGGCCCTGAATTCCCGTGACTGCCAATCCCCTCGACGATCCGTTCTATTACCTCAACAACTTCCGGCAAGTGCTTGATTGGCTTGAGCTTCGCTATGCCGATGTGATGAGCGAAGCGGAGCACGCCTTTATCCGCGACTTCAATGCGCTGCCGCGAGCGTCGCAGGGTCTGCTGGTGCGGATGGTGATGCGCAAGGGCATTCATTTTCGTGCGGGAAAACTGACTTACGCCGAAATCGGCGACATCGCTGCAGCCGCACAGCCGTTATTGGCGCGCGGATGGCTTGACGAGCAGTCACCGTTGGCGATCGCAGAGCTCTTTGATGTGTTGCTCAAGGCTGAAATCCTGCAGGCTTTCGGTGACTTTATTGATCGACCCAAGGGCCGCAAGGATGAATGGCTGCCTTTGCTGGCAGAACAGTTCGATACGCCGCGAACCCTCTGCGACTGGGCGCCGTCTCTGAATGATCGCCTGTTCAGCCTGACCATCATGGATCTGTGCGATCGCCTGCGTCTGATGTTCTTCGGCAACCTCTATCAGGATTGGTCAGAATTCGTCCTTGCTGATCTCGGCATCTTTACTTACGAAAAAGTCGAATTCTGCGCCGATTCCCTAGGCCTGCGCAGCCGCGCGGACGTCGACGCCTGCCTGTTCCTGCACAATTGCCAGTTGCGTTTCGAAGCCGGTGAGCCGCTGGAAACCATCTTTGAACAGGTCAGCGCGCTGCACTTCGACAACCCGTGGTTGCAGCGGCGGCGCGGCAAAGTGCTGTTTCAGATAGGTCAGTACTGTGAGCGCATCACCGAGTTTGCCTTGGCCCTGAGTATCTACCGAGACTGCGCCTATCCCGGTGCGCGGCTGCGGATGATCCGCGTGCTGGAGCGCAGCGCCGAATACGCGCTGGCGCTGGAGTTGGCGTTATTGGCCGAACAAGCCCCGGAAAGCGCCGCTGAGCAGCAAGGTCTGCAACGCATCATGCCGAGGTTGCGACGCAAACTCGGCGGCCCGCCGCTCAAGCGCGCAACGGCAAAACCCGTGGAGCGTCTGGATTTGCACCTGCCACGCAACGATCCGGCGCTGTCGGTGGAGTTTTACGTGCAGGCGCATCTGCACGACGACGAGGGCCCGGTGCATTACGTCGAGAACAGCCTGATCAACTCGCTGTTCGGCTTGCTCTGCTGGCCGGCGATTTTCGCGCCGTTGCCCGGGGCGTTTTTTCACCCGTTCCAGCGCGGCCCGGTCGATCTGCTCAATGAAGATTTCCAGCAACGTCGCACCGAACTGTTCCAGGCCTGCTTCGCCGAGCTCGATGATGGCCGTTATGCCGACACCATTCGTCAACGGTTCGTGGATAAATGGGGCGTACAGTCACCGTTCGTGTTCTGGGGTGCGCTGAATGAAGACTTGCTGGAACAGGCGCTGGCCTGTTTGCCCGCCGAGCACCTCAAACACTGGTTCAACCGTTTGCTGCTCGACATCAAGGCCAATCGCGCCGGCATGCCCGACCTGATCCAGTTCTGGCCGCAGCACAAAACCTATCGAATGATTGAAGTCAAAGGCCCCGGAGACCGCTTGCAGGACAACCAGTTGCGCTGGCTGGAGTTCTGCCACCAGCACCAGATGCCGGTTGCCGTGTGTTACGTGCAATGGGCGGAGCAGAGCGCTTGAGCTACAGCATTGCCGTGCGGGCACTGTGCGAGTTCACCGCCAAGACCGGCGACCTCGACTTGCGCTTCACGCCGTCACCCACCGCGCTGGAAGGCATCGCCGGCCACCGCACCGTAGCCTCGCGGCGCAGCGACAATTACCAAAGTGAAGTGGCGCTGGAAGGCGAATTCCTGCAGTTGAAGGTCAAGGGCAGGGCGGACGGCTACGACCCGGCGCAGAACTGTCTCGAAGAAGTCAAAACTTACCGTGGCGACCTGAGTAAACAACCGGCCAATCACCGCCAGTTGCACTGGGCGCAGGCGAAAATCTACGGATGGTTGATGTGCCGCAAACTGGATTTGCAGAAGATCAATCTGGCGCTGGTGTATTTCGACATCGTCAGCGAAAAGGAAACCTGTCTGGTTGAGGCGTTCAGCGTCGACACCTTGCGCGAGTTCTTTGAGCAGCAATGCCGCTTGTTTCTGTACTGGGCTGAGCAGGAAATGGCGCACCGCGAGGCGCGCAATCTGGCGGCGCAGCAGTTGCGCTTTCCCCATGCGGATTTTCGTCCAGGTCAACGGCATCTGGCCGAATCGGTGTTCAAGGCTATCAGCACCGGTCGTTGCCTGATGGCCCAAGCCCCCACTGGCATTGGCAAAACCCTCGGTACGTTGTTCCCGATGCTCAAGGCGCTGGCGCCGCAGCAACTGGACAAAGTGTTCTTCCTCACCGCTAAAACCCCCGGGCGCAAACTCGCGCTGGACGCCAGTCAGGTGTTGTTTGATCAATCGCCGACGTTGCCGTTGCGTGTGCTGGAAATGGTTGCCCGGGACAAGGCTTGCGAACACCCGGACAAAGCCTGTCATGGCGAATCCTGCCCGTTGGCGCAAGGCTTTTATGATCGTCTGCCCGCCGCGCGTGAAGCCGCCAGCCGCATCAATCTGCTTGATCAAGCCGCCATGCGTGAAGTCGCCGCGCAACATTCGGTATGCCCGTATTACTTGAGCCAGGAAATGGCCCGCTGGGTGGACGTGGTCGTCGCCGACTACAACTATTACTTCGACTTCAGCGCGCTGCTGTTCGGTCTCGCCCAGCTCAATCAATGGAAAGTCGCGGTATTGGCTGATGAGGCGCACAACCTGGTCGAGCGTGGCCGGCAGATGTACAGCGCCAGTCTCGATCAATTCGTCTTGGGCAGCGTGCGCAAAACCGCCCCCGAAGCGCTGAAAAAATCACTGCAAAGGGTCAACCGTGAATGGAACGCGCTGCATGCGCCGCAACTGGCGGCGTATCAGGCCTACGACAAAGCCCCGGAAAAATTGCTGCAAGCGATCTCCCTGTGTTGCGCGGCGATTGGTGATTACCTCAACGATCACCCGCAAGGGCTCGACAGCGCGTTGCAGAACTTCTATTTCGATTTACTGCAGTTTGGCCGAGTGGCGGAGCTATACGACGAGCATTACCTGTTCGACATCAGCAAGCGCGACCTCGACCGCAAACGGCCGCTGTCACAGCTGTGTTTGCGCAACGTGGTGCCTGCTGCGTTCATTGGCCCGCGCCTGAAGTCTGCGCGCAGCAGCGTGTTGTTCTCCGCGACCCTCAGCCCACGGCGTTATTACGCCGACCTGCTTGGCACGCCGGCCGATACGGTGTGGATCGACGTTGAATCACCGTTCAGCGCCGAGCAATTGCAGGTGCAGATCATCAGTCGCATCTCGACCCGTTTCAATCACCGGCAGGCGTCGCTGGAACCCATCGTCGAACTGATCGCGCGGCAGTTCAGCGAGCGCCCGGGTAACTATCTGGCATTTTTCAGCAGCTTCGATTATCTGCAACAAGTGGCAACCTTGCTCGCCGAACGGCACCCGCAGATCACCCTGTGGCAGCAATCGCGGGGCATGGCCGAAGGGCAGCGGCAGGCGTTTCTTGATCAGTTCACAGCAGACAGCCAAGGCGTTGGTTTTGCGGTGTTGGGTGGAGCATTTGGTGAGGGCATCGACCTGCCGGGCGCGCGGTTAATCGGTGCGTTCATTGCGACGCTGGGGCTGGCGCAGCTCAACCCGGTCAACGAACAGTTGAAACTGCGCATGGCAGCGATTTTCGGCGCCGGTTATGACTACACCTATCTGTTCCCGGGGGTGCAGAAGGTGGTGCAGGCGGCAGGCCGGGTGATCCGCACTCGCCAGGATCGCGGTATGGTGATGTTGATCGACGACCGTTTTGCCGAGAGCCGGATCAAGCAGCTACTGCCGAAATGGTGGGCACTACAGCATTCGCCTGGCTGATTGTTTTGGAGGCCGTTTCTGATAGCGCTGTAGGAAGTTTTTCCTTTTAAAAGCAGTGACATATCCCGTATTGAAGCCGTGTTTGATGGTTTCGCAAAAGCAGACTTTATTGATAAGACCGCTCAAGCGGTTCAGCCCATTATCGATAAGGACATCGACCCATGACCATTAACGCCATCTACCCCTACCGACTTTGCAGCACTGCCTGCCATCGCCGTCAACGCGGGATATCAACTGGAGGTGCACATCGTCGCGTGCAATCAGCCTTTTGCATTTCTGTCCGGATTCAAACGGGCCTTCAAAAGCCTGGAAACGCAGGAAGTCGAACGATTTGTCCGGCCCTCGGAACTCAAAGCCAGTCTGGCAACGGCGCATGCAGTAGTGTTTGCACTTGAGGCAGCGGCAAAATTGTCGGATGGCTCGCAAATCCTTTTATACGAACGTGGAATGGGGGCTCTGCAAGATCGCGTGTTGCGTGCACGCAGCCTTTACAGCAGGGACGAGCAGGGCGTACTGAACGTGACCACGCCGAATGAGCCCTATAGCTATGCGGAGTACCAGCGCATCAGCAGTGCTTCAATCAGTGGCAATATGGAACGCGACGAATTTATAAAGGCTTGCCACCGGATGCTGCTGCAGACCCGGCAATACGCCGAGCAGATCCCTGACTATGTGTACGACGCGCTCTATTCACGCATTCTCAAGTACGTGCAGCGTTGAATGACCAAATCCTTGCGAGGTTTAACCGACATGCGCTTCCCAAACCGCCGGTTTGACGCATACTCCTCCAATACCAGATGTGCTTGAGTCGTACCTGATGATCAAAAACACCAAGACCGCTGCGATCGAAGAAATGCGTTTCAGGCTTTTGATCGATGCAGTGGTCGACTACGCGATCTACATGATCGACCCGGACGGCATCATCACCAGCTGGAACTCCGGCGCCAAACGTTTCAAGGGCTACGAAGAAGCCGAGATTCTCGGTGAGCACTTTTCCCGCTTCTATACCGCCGACGACCGCGCCGCCGGGTTGCCGCAGCGGGCGCTCGACACGGCGATTCGTGAAGGGCGCTTTGAGGGCGAAGGTTGGCGGGTACGCAAGGATGGCACCAATTTCTGGTCGCACGTGGTGATCGATCCGATAATCGACCCCAATGGCCAGCTGCTGGGGTTCGCCAAAATCACCCGCGACCTGACCGACCGCAAGATGGCCGAGGAAACCCTCCGTCGCAGCGAACAGCAGTTCCGCATGCTGGTGCAGGGCGTGACCGATTACGCAATCTACATGCTCAGCCCCGAAGGTCGGGTCAGCAACTGGAACCAGGGTGCACAGCGGATTAAAGGCTATCTGCCTGAAGAAATCATCGGTCAGCATTTTTCGGTTTTTTATACGCCAGAAGACCGTGCGGCCGGCGAACCACAACGGGCGTTGGCGATTGCCACCCATGAAGGTCGCTTCGAAAACCGTAGCTGGCGGGTACGCAAGGACGGCACGCGGTTTCTCGCGCACGTGGTGGTCGATGCCATTCGCGGTGAAACCGGCACGCTGCTCGGCTTTGCCAAGATCACCCGTGATGTCACCGAAGCCCATAAAGCCCAGCAGGATCTGGAAAAAACCCGCGAAGCCTTGTTCCAGGCGCAGAAGATGCAGGCCATCGGCCAACTCAGTGGCGGCATCGCTCATGACTTCAATAACCTGCTGACGGTGATTCTCGGCAACCTCGAGATCGTCCAGAAGCGCATTGGCGATGATCCGAAACTCACCCGGTTGCTGGAAAACGCCACCCAGGGCGCACTGCGCGGCGTGTCGCTGACCCAGCGCATGCTGGCGTTCGCTCGTCGTCAGGAACTCAAGACCGAGGCGGTCGATATTCCGCAACTGGTGCAAGGCATCACCGGGCTGCTGCGCAGTTCCTTGGGGCCGAACATCAAAATCGAGACACGTTTCCCTCTCGAACTTGATCGCGTATTGGCTGACACCAATCAGCTGGAACTGGCGATCCTCAATCTGGCGACCAATGCCCGGGATGCCATGCCCGACGGCGGTAGCGTCATTATCAAAGCTGAACACGAAGTGGTGCTGGAACAAGCTCAGCATGCGTTGGCGGCCGGTTACTACGTGTGCCTGAGCCTCACCGACACGGGCGCCGGCATGGATGCCAACACCCTGGCATCGGCCAAGGATCCGTTCTTCACCACCAAAGGCCTGGGCAAGGGCACCGGGCTGGGCTTGTCGATGGTGCATGGCTTTATTGAGCAACTGGGCGGGCGTTTCGTTCTTAAAAGCGACCCGGGGCAGGGCACCACGGCTGAACTCTGGTTGCCAGTGGCGACCCATGCGGACATTGCCAGTCCGCCGACGGTCATTGAACCCGTCAGTTCAGTGCCACGCTTGAGCGTATTGGTGGTGGACGACGACAGTCTGGTACTGACCAGCACGGTGTTGCTGCTCGAAGACCTCGGCCACCGGGTGCTGAGCGTCACCTCCGGTACTCAGGCGTTGAGCCTGTTCGATCAGGGTGAAGTGATCGATCTGATGATCACTGACATGGCCATGCCGCACATGAGCGGCGCGCAACTGGCACACGCCGTTCGGTTGTTGAAACCGGATCTGCCGATCATCCTGGCCACCGGTTACGCCGAGCGTCTGGAGGGTTTTGCGGCACAACTGCCGCGTTTGCCGAAACCGTTCACGCAACTCAATCTGCTGGAGGTCATTGCCCAATCAATGAAATGACCCGTCGGGAGATCCGCCTGAACTTGTCCGCTGTGGAGTTCTTCTAACTGTTTTCCACTCCGGAGCGTGCGTCCTTGTCTCGCATACTGACTCATCCAACTGCTGAAGAAACCCTCACCGAACACGACGCAAAAATGTTTGGCTCGCCCAAGGAGCGGCTGGATTTTTACCGTCGGGAAATACAATACGAAACCAGCATTCTGGCCAACCGAACTGACGCTTATCTGGCGGCGCAATCGTTTCTGGTGATCGCTTTTGCTTCGTGCATGGCTAATCTCAACCCGGAGTGGGGCAAGTTGTTCACCTTGGTGGTGCCACCGTTTCTGGCATTGCTCGGGCTGCTTAGCTCGCTCAACGCCTGGCCAGGGATTCGGGCGGCGTACGACATTATTGATCACTGGCACTTCAAGCAGAGTCATTTGCTGCACAGTGAACCGGTGATGGGCTTGGCGTATGACGAGTCGCCGCTGTTCAGTGAGATGGAGTCGACTCACAAGGGGTACCGAAAGTCGCTGCTGTTTTCGGTGCGTACGCCGTGGATTTTTGCGGTGTTCTGGATAGTGTTGGGGAGTTATGCGGTGTTTATTCAGGTGACTAATCCTGGGGGATGATGCATAGCAAAAAGCCCGACTGAAATGGCCGGGCTTTTCATATTTCGCAATCAATCTGCGGTGTGCTCTAAATCGATTCCCCTCACCCCAGCCCTCTCCCCCAAGGGGTAGAGGGGGAAGGGAGCAGATCTCTGCTGTGTTCAAACATGAGTTCGACCGGATATTTCAGGCCGGCGTATCTCGAACAAACACTGCGGTCAGTCCCCTCTCCCTCCGGGAGAGGGCTAGGGTGAGGGGCTTTTGATCTACAGCCTCAAGCCACCGTCTCAAGCTCCCGACGCAACCCCGCCGAATTCTGCGAAGACATCGGAATCGGCGGGAAGTCCTCGTTCAGCACGCACAGATGATCAATCGCGTCTTCAAACATAAAATCGGCTTTCTTGCGCAAGGCTCGATAGTGCTCAAACTGTTCGAAATCCATATTTTCCACTTCCAGCAACGCGTTCGCCGCTCGATTGAGCGCGTGGGCGTTTTCGAAGAGTTGACGATTGCGTTCCAGAGCCAGTGCTCTGCAAGCCTTGATTTGCGCAGGAGTCGAGCATTCTTTCATGACCGTAACCTTATTCTTCGGGGTTCCTTTTCTCAGGCCCTCAAGCCGCAGGGGAACCGAACCTGCCGGGCCCCGTCGGACTCATCCGGCGGGGGGTTATGCTTGTGACTGTCGACAATCGGGCAGGGATCCATTTTTTTTAAAAAGAATATTCGATGGATCTTCATGGAAAACCTGTAAGGAAAAATCAGCTTTTTTGTTTTTTCCGCTGTTCGTAGCGCGCCAGGATCGGTTGCGTACTGATGCCGTGTAGCAGAATGCTCAGCGCGACCACCGACAGCGTGAGATCCGTGCACAGCGTCGCCACCGAATCCGTCAGCCCATGGTTCAGCGCATAAAACAGATAAAACAGACTGCCGATCCCGCGGATGCCAAACCAGCCGATCAACAATCGTTGCCTGCCTTCAAGCAACGATCCCCAGGGCATCAAAGCCACACAGGCCGGACGGATCACACAAAACAACACGGCACCGACCAGTAATGCCCGCCAGTCCCAATGGGCGATCAACACGACGCCGAGCAGAGTCACCAAAAACACTTCCATGGCCCGTTCGACCAGACCGCCAAACGAAAGCATGTCGCCCATCATGATCCCGGCAGCCACCTGGCTGCTTTCCAGCCGCTCGGTATCGCCATGCACCGCGTACTGCGGCTCGATGTTCTGGTGGCCCACCACCGGTTGCACCAGATGCTCGGCGGGCGGCTGACCGGCACCGGTGGATTTCACTTCGATCTGGCGCAGGCCCAGGCCCGCTGCGAACACCGACAGAAAGCCGTAGCCGCCGATGGCTTCCGCCACCACGTAGGCGAGGGCGATCAGCGCTAGCGCGAGGTAATCATTAGGGCTCAAGGTGCTGTCGTCATTACGGATGCGCAGCGACAACGTAACGCGTCCGATACCGCGCCCCATCCAATAACCGGTCAAAAGTCCCGCGGGCACGGCCCACAGCACATTGCGCAAGACCCAACCCTGCCACTCGGCGGAGGTGCCTTCGCCATGGATCAACAGCAGTCCGAGAATCACAAACGGGAACGCGATCCCGTCATTCAAACCCGCCTCACCGGACAGGCCGTAGCGCACGCTATCGACGTCCCGCGCATCGTTGACTTGCACCAGCGCCGCCAGCACCGGGTCGGTCGGCGCCAGGATCGCGCCAATCAGCAGCGACGGCCCCCACGGCAATTGCAGCGCCCAATGCAACAGCAGACAAACCCCGATGATGGTCACCACCATCACCGGCCCGGCCAGTCCAAAAGCGATTCGCCAACGCTTGTCACGCAGCGGCAATCGCAATTTCAACCCGCAGACAAACAGCGAAAAGAGCACCGCAACTTCCGTCAGGTGCTCCATCCACAGCGAGGTTTCTTCTAGGGGCAGTTTCAGCAGGCCCAAGCCACTGGGGCCGATGGCGATGCCCAGCAGCAAGCAAACCGCTGACGTCGTGACCGGCATCCAGCGCAGGTACGACGAGGTCAGTGCCAGGGTCAACAACACGGCGCCGAGCACCGCGACCCACACAATAAAACTCATGTTGTGCCGCCTCCGAATGTTCCATATGACGGCAATCGCACCGCATTTTTTTGGTAGCTGCCATATCACTGTAGGAGCTGCCGCAGGCTGCGATCTTTTGATCTTGAAAAACACAAGCAAAAGATCGCAGCCTGCGGCAGCTCCTACAGTGACGAAAGGCCACAGGGTTTCAGAGCATCGGTTTGCCGCCGGTCACGCCGTAGCGCTGACCGGTGATGTAACTGGCTTCATCCGAGGCCAGCAGCACATAAATAGGCGCCACTTCGACCGGTTGACCTGGGCGACCAAGCGGGGTTTGCGCGCCGAAGTTCTGCACTTCTTCGTCGGGCATGGTCGAGACAATCAGCGGCGTCCAGATCGGCCCCGGCGCCACGCAGTTCACGCGAATTTCCTGCGGCCCGAGCATCTGCGCCAGACCGCCGGTGAAATTGGCAATCGCGCCTTTGGTGGTGGCATAAGCGAGCAGGCTGGGTTTGGGCATGTCCGAGTTGATCGAGCTGGTATTGATGATCGACGAGCCGGCGCGCATGTGTTTGAGCGCCGCTTGGCACAGGCGGAAAATCGCCGTGATATTCACGTCAAAGGTCATCACCCATTCTTCATCGGGGATTTCCTCGAAGGTTTCGTGGGTCATCTGAAACGCAGCGTTGTTGACCAACACATCGATGCGGCCGAAGCGTTCGACGGTTTTATCGACCAAGGCCTGGCAGTGGGATTTCTGCGCGAGATCGCCCGGCAGCAAGAGGCACTGACGCCCAGCCTGTTCGACCCAGCGTGCGGTTTCCTTGGCGTCTTCGTGTTCGTTCAGATAAGCGACCGCAACGTCTGCGCCTTCACGGGCAAAGGCAATCGCTACGGCGCGACCGATGCCGCTGTCGGCGCCAGTGATCAGGGCAATTTTGCCGGCCAGGCGTCCAGAGCCGACGTAGCTTTGCTCGCCACAATCGGGGTAGGGCTGCATTTTGCTTTGCGAACCGGGGACGGCTTGGGCTTGTTTGGCAAAGGGAGGTTTTGGATAGTCGGTCATCGCGGGTCTCCGAGGTCTCATGGCAGGTATGGGTGGTTGACCCGGGGTGTTTGCCGTGAGTTCGATCGGATTTCCATACCCCCCCTGTAGGAGCTGCCGCAGGCTGCGATCTTTTGATCTTGATCTTAAAAAACCAGATCAAAAGATCGCAGCCTGCGGCAGCTCCTACAGGGGAATGGTGTCAGCGGTTAGCCAAAGCACGCTCCATCCGCGCAATGCCTTCTTCCAGCATCGAGCGTGGGCAGCCGAAGTTCAGGCGTACGAACTGTCGGTGCTGATCGCCGAAATCCAGACCGGCACTGAGGCCAACCTTGCCTTGCTCAAGGAAGAACTGCTGCGGGTTGGCCAGATCCAGCGCCGAGCAATCCAGCCACGCCAGATAAGTCCCTTGCGGCACATTAATCGTCACGCCCGGCAAACGGCTGCGCACCGCATCTACCAGATAATCACGGTTGGCCTGCAGATAGGTTTTCAGCTCGGCCAGCCACGGCGCGCCTTCGCTGTACGCCACGCGGGTCGCTTCCATGCCCAACGGATTGACGCTGTCGACCATGCCGCAGCGGGCGTGGTTGACGCGTTCGCGCAGGGCGGCATCTTGAATGATCATGAACGAGGTCTTCAGGCCGGCGATGTTGTAAGCCTTGCTCGCCGACATCAGAGTGATGGTGCGTTGGGCGATTTCCGGACTCAGCGAGGCGGTCGGAATGTGTACGCGACCGTCGAAGCACAGTTCGGCGTGAATCTCATCGGAGATGATCCACGCGTCCTGCGCCACGCAAATATCGGCCACGGCTTGCAGCTCTTCGCGGCCGAACACTTTGCCCAGTGGGTTGTGCGGGTTGCTCAGCAATAGAGCGCCACCACCGTTTAGCGAATCACGCAATACGTCCAGCGGCGTCAAGTAGGTGCCGTCCGCCTGCGCATTGAATTCCAGCTCGACCTTGTTCAACCCCCAATGCCCCGGCGCATGGCGCAGCGGCGGGTAGTTCGGCACTTGCACCACAACGTTCTGCTGCGGCTGCACCAGCGCTTTCAACGCCATGTTGAAACCGGATTCAACGCCCGGCAGGAAGATCAGCTCTTGCGGTTCGACCTTCCAGGCGAACTTGGCCCAGAGGTCGGCGACGATGGCTTCGCGCAGGCTGTCCTGAGCAACGGTGTAACCCACCAGCGGGTGCAACAAGCGCTGTTGCAGCGCCTCGATGACTACCGGCGGCGCGGCGAAATCCATGTCAGCAACCCACATCGGCAACACGTCGGCCGGGTAGCGGCTCCACTTGGTGCTGCCGGTGTTGTGGCGGTCGAATAGCTGATCAAAATCGAAAGTCATGCGCGGTCTCGTGAAGGCGGGTTGTTCATGGACGCCATGATAAACCCTCAACCCCTGTAGGAGCTGCCGAAGGCTGCGATCTTTTGATCTTGTTTTTTACAAGCAAAGTCAAAAGATCGCAGCCTTCGGCAGCTCCTACAAAGGCTCTGCAGCTTCCGACGGTCGGTTTTCACACAGAACGTATGGTCTTTGTCTACAGTGAAAAGGTCGGCAGACGTTTGCCGCAACCGTGTTTGTCCAGATAAAACCCGGCACAAGTACCGGGTTCCACCTGATCAGGAGTGCACGATGGATCTCAGCCGTCGTCAGTTCTTCAAGGTCGCCGGTATCGGCCTTGCAGGCTCGAGCCTGGGCGCGTTGGGCATGGCCCCGACGCTGGCCTTCGCCGAGCAGGTGCGCCACTTCAAGCTTGCCCACACCCATGAAACCCGCAACACCTGCCCGTATTGCTCGGTCGGCTGCGGGTTGATCATGTACAGCCAGGGCGATGCTGCGAAGAACGTTGCGCAAAACATCATTCACATCGAGGGCGACGCTGACCACCCGGTCAACCGCGGCACCCTCTGCCCGAAAGGCGCAGGCCTTCTCGACTTCATTCACAGCCCCGGCCGTTTGCTCTACCCGCAAACGCGCAAACCGGGCAGCAGCGAATGGACGCGGATCAGTTGGGACGAAGCGCTTGATCGCATCGTCGACCTGATGAAGACCGACCGCGACGCCAACTTCATCGAACAAAATGCCACTGGGCAAACGGTGAATCGCTGGCTGAGCACCGGTTTTCTTGCGGCGTCGGCGGCGTCCAACGAAGCCGGTTACATCACCCAGAAGGTGATTCGCAGTCTCGGCATGCTGGGGTTTGATAACCAGGCGCGTGTCTGACACGGCCCGACGGTGGCAAGTCTTGCCCCGACGTACGGCCGTGGTGCCATGACCAATACCTGGACTGATATCGCCAACGCGAATCTGATCCTGGTGATGGGTGGCAACGCAGCAGAAGCGCATCCGTGCGGCTTCAAATGGGTGACCGAGGCCAAAGCGCACAACGCTGCGCGGCTGATTGTGGTCGATCCGCGTTTTACCCGCACCGCTTCGGTGGCCGACTATTACGCGCCGATCCGCACCGGCACCGACATCGCCTTCATGGGCGGGCTGATCAATTACCTGCTGACCGAGGACAAAATCCAGCACGAGTACGTGCGCAATTACACCGACGTCTCGTTCATCGTCAAAGAAGGCTATGGCTTCGAAGACGGTATCTTCAGCGGCTACGACGTCGCCAAGCGCAGCTACACCGACAAGTCCGGTTGGGGCTACGAGATGGGCGACGATGGCTTTGCCAAAGTCGATCCGACGCTGCAACACCCGCGCTGCGTCTATCAATTGATGAAGGTGCATTACAGCCGCTACAACATCGACCTCGCCAGCCAGATCTGTGGCATGCCGGTCGACGCCATGCAGAAAATCTGGGACGAAATCGCCACCTGCTCGATACCGGGCAAGACCATGACGATTCTCTACGCCCTCGGCTGGACGCAGCACTCAATCGGCGCGCAGATCATCCGCAGCGCGGCGATGGTGCAATTGCTACTGGGCAACGTCGGCATGCCCGGCGGCGGCGTCAACGCCTTGCGCGGGCACTCCAACATTCAGGGCCTGACCGATCTTGGCTTGCTCTCCAATGCGCTGCCGGGATACCTGACATTGGCCAGCGACAGCGAGCAGGACTACGGTCAGTTCATCCATAAACGCACGCAAGTTCCGCTGCGCCCGGGGCAACTGTCTTACTGGCAGAACTACAGCAAATTTCACGTCAGCCTGATGAAGTCGTGGTACGGCGCCAACGCCACCGCCGAAAACAATTGGTGCTACGACCATTTGCCGAAACTCGACATCCCCAACTACGACGTCTTGAAAATGTTCGACCTGATGAGCCAAGGCAAGGTCAACGGCTACTTCTGCCAGGGCTTCAATCCGATCGCCGCGCTGCCGGACAAAAACCGCGTGATGGGCGCATTGGCGAAACTGAAATGGCTGGTGGTGATGGATCCGCTGGCCACCGAGACCTCGGAGTTCTGGCACAACGTCGGGCCGTACAACGATGTGAAAAGCGCGGAGATCCAGACCGAAGTCATTCGCCTGCCGACCACGTGTTTTGCCGAAGAGGACGGCTCGCTGGTCAACAGCAGCCGCTGGTTGCAATGGCACTGGAAAGGCGCTGATGGCCCGGGCGAAGCGCAGACCGACATTCGCATCATGGCCGAACTGTTCCTGCGCCTGCGTAAGCGCTATCAGGCCGAGGGTGGCAAATTCCCTGATCCGCTGTTGAAACTGACGTGGCCGTACAAGATCCCCGACGAGCCTTCGCCGGAAGAACTGGCCAAGGAAATCAACGGCAGCGCCGTGGCTGACTTCACCGATGCCACGGGCGCGGCGGTCAAGGCCGGCTCGCAGTTGTCGGGGTTCGGCTTGCTCAAGGATGACGGCAGCACCGCATCCGGCTGCTGGATTTTCGCCGGTAGCTGGACCGAGGCCGGCAATCAGATGGCGCGGCGCGACAACGCCGATCCGTATGGCATGCACCAGCATTTGGGCTGGGCGTGGGCGTGGCCGGCCAATCGGCGGATTCTCTACAACCGCGCTTCGGCAGATGTTTCCGGTAAACCGTGGGATCCGAAAAAACGTCTGGTCTGGTGGAACGGCAAAGCCTGGGGCGGCACCGACGTGCCGGACTACAAGGCCGACGTGCCACCAGAAGCCGGGATGAACCCGTTCATCATGAACCCCGAAGGCGTGGCGCGATTCTTCGCCGTCGACAAGATGAACGAAGGCCCATTCCCCGAGCATTACGAGCCGTTCGAAACGCCGATCGGCATCAATCCGCTGCACCCGCAAAACAAGAAAGCCACCAGCAACCCGGCGGCGCGGATCTTCGATTCGGTCTGGGAAACCCTCGGCGAGGCCAAGGACTTCCCGTACGCCGGCACCAGTTACCGGTTGACCGAGCATTTCCACTTCTGGAGCAAGCACTGCAAGTTGAACGCGATTGCTCAACCCGAGCAGTTCGTGGAAATCGGCGAAGTGTTGGCGAAAGAGAAGGGCATTGCTGCCGGCGATCGCGTGCGGGTCAGTTGCAAGCGCGGCTTTATCGAAGCGGTGGCGGTGGTGACGAAGAGGATCCGGCCGTTGCAGGTCAACGGCCAGGTCGTGCATCAGATCGGCATCCCGCTGCACTGGGGTTTCACCGGCCTGACGCGTCACGGTTACCTGACCAACACCCTGGTGCCGTTCCTCGGCGATGGCAACACACAGACCCCGGAATCCAAGTCATTCCTGGTCAACGTGGAGAAGCTCTGATGGAGAATCTTTAAATGGCCAGCCAAGACATCATTGCCCGCTCGGCCACCACGACGGTGCCGCCGTCGGTGCGGAATCAGGAGGCGGTGGCCAAGCTGATCGACACCACCAAGTGCATCGGCTGCAAGGCCTGCCAGGTCGCCTGCTCGGAGTGGAACGAGCTGCGCGACGAGGTCGGCCACAACCACGGCACCTACGACAACCCGCAGGATCTGAGCGCGGAAACCTGGACGTTGATGCGCTTCACCGAACACGAAACCGACGCCGGCAACCTCGAATGGCTGATCCGCAAGGACGGCTGCATGCACTGCGCCGAGCCCGGTTGTCTGGCGGCGTGCCCGAGCCCCGGCGCGATCATCAAGCACGCTAACGGCATCGTCGATTTCGATCAGGATCACTGCATCGGCTGCGGTTATTGCATCACCGGTTGCCCGTTCAACATTCCGCGCATTTCGCAGAAAGATCACAAGGCTTACAAGTGCACCTTGTGTTCGGATCGGGTCGCAGTCGGGCTGGAACCGGCCTGCGTAAAAACCTGCCCGACCGGGGCCATTGTTTTCGGTACCAAGGAGGATATGAAGGAACACGCTGCCGAACGCATCGTTGACCTGAAAAGCCGTGGTTTCGAAAACGCCGGTTTGTATGACCCGGCAGGCGTTGGCGGCACGCATGTGATGTACGTGTTGCATCACGCCGACACGCCAACGATCTACGCCAACCTGCCGCAGAATCCGGCAATCAGTCCGTTGGTGGGTCTGTGGAAAGGCATCAGCAAACCTCTGGGCCTGCTGGCCATGGGCGCGGCGGTGTTGGCCGGGTTCTTCCATTACGTGCGCATCGGCCCGAACCGCGTCGAAGAAGATGAACATCCAACACCGCCCGACACTTCGGTGCACGTCGTCGACCCGGCGGTGCACACCTTCGATCCACGCGGGGAGGAGCGGCCATGAGCAACAAGACGATCCTGCGTTACACCGCCAACCAGCGCACCAATCACTGGCTGGTGGCGATCCTGTTTTTCATGGCCGGACTGTCCGGACTGGCGTTGTTTCATCCGTCGCTGTTCTGGCTGAGCAACCTGTTTGGCGGCGGGCCATGGACGCGGATTTTGCATCCGTTTATGGGTGTGGCGATGTTCGTGCTGTTCCTCGGTCTGGTGTTCCGTTTCTGGCGCGCGAACTTCTTTATCGACAACGACTGGAAGTGGATGCGCCGCATTGATCGGGTACTGGTCAACGATGAAGAAAGCGTACCGCCGGTGGGCAAATACAACGCCGGGCAAAAGCTGCTGTTCTGGACTTTACTGCTGTGCATGCTCGGGTTGCTGTTCACCGGGCTGGTGATCTGGCGCGCGTATTTCAGTGCGTTTTTCGGCATCACCGTGATCCGTTGGGCGATGCTTCTGCACGCGCTCGCCGGGTTCGTGCTGGTGCTGAGCATCATCATTCACATCTACGCCGGGCTGTGGATCAAGGGTTCGGTGGACGCGATGATGCATGGTTGGGTCAGCCGCGCCTGGGCGAAAAAACACCATGAACTGTGGTATCGCGACATCACCCGCGACGAGCGTCAACCGGACGTGCCGGAGCGACCGATCACCAAAAAGGGCTGACTTTTGCCAACCATTCTTGAACCTGGGGAAATTGAAGCGGCGGCCAGTTCGCCGCCGTTTCTGCACCTGCCGCCGCACAATCTGTTTTCCCTGCGCGCTGATCGTCTCGAGCAGTTGGCCGAGGGGCATCCGTTGGCCGAGTATCTGCGACTGATCGCCGGGTTGTGCCGGGTGCAGCAGCAGCTGTTCAATGATCCGCCGCTGACCGCGCCGTTTGATCAGCAACGGATCGAGACGTGTCAGCAGCATGGTTTGCCGCCGTTTGCGGCGGATACGTTGGTGCGCGAGGAGGGTTGGCAGGCTTATCTCGAGGCTTTGTTGCAACGTTATCAGCCGGGTGAACAGCCTGCTGTTGTCGAGGCGGTCGACACCTTGCGCGGCGCCAGTTCCGGCCAGTTGCGCGCGTGGGCGGTGGCGCTGGTCAGCGGCCAATATTCGATGGTGCCGGCGCAACTGGTGCCGTTTCTCGGGGCGGCGCTGCAAGCGGCGTGGAGCCATTGGCTGCTCACTGCGCCGGATCTCAAATTGAAACCCGGCGATAGCCTCAGCCAGTGCCCGGCCTGCGGTTCGCCGACGATGGCGGGGGTGATCCGTCATCGCGGCAAGCACAACGGTTTGCGTTATCTGGTCTGTTCACTGTGTGCCTGCGAATGGCATGTGGTGCGGGTCAAGTGCGTGTATTGCGAATCGAGCAAGGGCCTGGATTATTTCAGCCTTGAGGATGATCGCCACGCGGCGAATCAGGCGCCGTTGCGGGCTGAGGTCTGTCCGGGCTGTAACAGTTATCTGAAACTGGTTTATCTGGAAAACGATGCTGACGCCGAGGCGCTGTCGGCGGATCTCTCCAGTTTGTTGCTGGACATGCGTCTGGCGCAGGATGGTTATCAGCGTCTGGCGCCGAATCTGTTGCTGGCTCCGGGAGACGAATGATCTGAGCGTCTACACTCTGGCGCAGTGATCTGTCTCCAGGAGTGGCTGATGTCCCTGCGGTTACCTTCCATTGATGGTTTGTTGCGTCACGCGGCGTGTGTGCCTTTGCTTGCGCGTCATGGGCGTGAATCGTTGTTGGCAAGCTTGCGCCAACTGCTTGATGAACTGCGTCCCGCCGTGTTGAGCGGGCATTTATCGGCGGTTGAAATCAGCCCCGAAGTGCTCGCCGGTCGCGTCGGCGAACGCTTGGCGCAGCAACAACGCAGTAACGTGCGCCGGGTGTTCAACCTCACTGGCACCGTGTTGCACACCAACCTCGGCCGCGCCTTGTTGCCGGACGAAGCCATCGAAGCCGTGCAAATGGCCGCGCGTTATCCGCTCAATCTCGAATTCGATCTGGCCAGCGGCAAACGCGGTGATCGCGATGATTTGATCGAAGGCCTGATCCGCGAACTGACCGGCGCCGAAGCCGTCACCGTGGTCAATAACAATGCTGCGGCGGTGCTGCTGACGCTCAACAGCCTGGGCGCGCGCAAGGAAGGCATCATCTCGCGCGGCGAGCTGATCGAGATCGGCGGCGCCTTTCGCATTCCCGACATCATGGCCCGCGCCGGCGTGCGTCTGCACGAAGTCGGCACGACCAATCGCACCCATGCCCGCGATTACGAAGCAGCGATCAGCCCACGCAGCGGCCTGATCATGTGTGTGCATGCGAGCAATTACGCCATCGAAGGGTTTACCGCGCGGGTGCCCACCGCTGAGCTGGCCGAGTTGGCGCATCGGCATGCTTTGCCGTTGCTGGAGGATCTGGGCAGCGGCAGTTTGCTCGATTTGACGCGCTGGGGTTTGCCGGCCGAGCCGACGGTGCGTCAGGCGCTGCTCGATGGCGCGGACATTGTCACCTTCAGCGGCGATAAATTGCTCGGTGGGCCGCAGGCCGGTTTGATCGTCGGGCGCAAAGAGCTGATCGCGAAGATCAAGAAGAACCCGCTGAAACGCGCGTTGCGTGTCGACAAGCTGACCTTGGCGGCGCTGGAGGCGGTGCTGGGTTTGTATCGCGATCCGGATCGGCTGGCCGAGCGTCTGCCGAGTCTGCGGCTGCTGACTCGACCGCAGGCGGACATCTTTGCGCAGGCCTCGCGCTTGCAACCGGCGCTGGCTGAAGTGCTGGGCGAGGGTTGGCAGGTCAGTGCGGTTGAGGCCTTGGGCATGATCGGCAGCGGCAGCCAACCGGTGGCGCGTTTGCCGAGTGCGGCGCTGTGTCTGCGCCCGCACGTTTCCAAGCGACTGCGCGGGCGTTGCTTGTTGAATCTTGAAGCGGCACTGCGCGCGTTGCCGATCCCGGTGCTCGGCCGTATCGACGACGATGCGCTGTGGCTGGATCTGCGCCAACTCGACGATGAGCCGGCGTGGCTGGCGCAGCTGCCGCAGTTGCAGGTCAATCCGTGATTGTCGGCACGGCGGGGCACATCGACCACGGCAAGACATCGCTGCTGCAAGCGCTGACCGGACAAACCGGTGATCGTCGTCCGCATGAACGCGAACGCGGGATGACCATTGACCTTGGTTATCTGTATGCCGAACTCGAACCGGGCGCGGGCCTGACCGGGTTTATCGATGTGCCGGGGCATGAAAAATTCACCCATAACATGCTCGCCGGGGCGCAAGGCATTGATCGGGTGTTGCTGGTGGTTGCGGCGGATGACGGCGTGATGCCGCAAACCCGTGAACATCTGGCGATCGTCGAACTGCTCGGCATTCCGCGCGCGTTGGTGGCGATCACCAAGTGCGACCGGGTCGAGGCGGGCAGGGTGGAAGAAGTGCAGCGTCAGGTGCTCGATCTGCTGGAGGCCGGGCCGTTTGCCGAGGCGCCGATTGTGATTGTCTCGAGCGTGACCGGGCAGGGCGTTGATGAACTGCGCGAGCTGTTGTTGCGCGCGCAACGTGACGTGCTGGAGCGCAGTCGTGAGGGTGGTTTTCGATTGGCCATTGATCGGGCGTTCAGCGTCGCCGGTGCGGGGATTGTGGTAACGGGTACGGCGCTGTCGGGCGAGGTCTCGGTGGGCGATAAACTCACGCTCGGGCCGTCAGGGAGATCGGTGAAGGTGCGCGGATTGCACGCGCAGAATCAGGCTGCTGAGCAAGCCTTCGCTGGGCAACGGGTGGCGCTGAAT
Organism: Pseudomonas sp. NPDC088429; assembly: GCF_044753305.1. Taxonomy (NCBI): domain Bacteria; kingdom Pseudomonadati; phylum Pseudomonadota; class Gammaproteobacteria; order Pseudomonadales; family Pseudomonadaceae; genus Pseudomonas; species Pseudomonas sp. NPDC088429. The sequence goes on from NZ_JBIVMX010000068.1 coordinate 20,913, forward strand.
CTGAGCGGCGAACGCCTGGAATTGGCGCAGATCCATCGCGGGCAATGGCTGCTGAGCGATTGGCTGCACGCCCCGACGCAGCGCGTGGATATCGAATTTCAATTGCTGCCGGGCGAACGGACTTTCGAGCATTTTCATCCGGTGCATGTGCATCTCGGCACGCAGGACGTGATTGCGCGGGTGGCGTTGCTTGAAGGATCGCGCCTGAGTGCTGGTGAGCGGATGTTCGCGCAACTGCTGATCAACGCGCCGGTGCATGCGGTGAAGGGCGATCGGCTGATCCTGCGTGATTCCAGCGCTCAGCGCACTCTTGGTGGCGGGCGCGTGCTTGATCCGTTTGCCCCGGCCCGACAGCGCCGCAGTCCTGAGCGTTTGGCGCAGTTGCAGGCGTTGGCTGACAGCGAAAGTTTTGAGCAGGTGTTGCCAGCGTTGCTGGATCACAGCGCCGGCGGCCTCGGCCCGCATCGGCTGGAACGCCAATTCAATCGTCCGCGCGCAAGCTGGTCTTTGCCTGAGAATGTGCGCCTGATCGACACCCGCCAAGGCCCGGTGCTGTTCAACGTGCAGCGCTGGGGGCAACTGAAATTCACCCTGCTGGAGCAATTGGCGAAGTTTCATGAACTGGAGCCCGATCAGATGGGCCCGGATCGTGATCGCCTGAGACGCTTCAGTGCGCTGCCGCTGGAACGTTCGACGTTTGCCAGTTTGCTCGACGAATTGCGCGATGCCGGCGCGATCTCTGCCAGTGGCCCGTGGCTGCATCTGCCTGATCACCAGGTGCGCCTGAATGCCGAAGACGAGATCCTCTGGCAGCGACTGCAACCGTTATTTGAAAACGGCGGCTTCGATCCGCCGTGGCTGCGCGACGTGGCGAAGATGCTTGGCGAGGATGACGCCGTGGTGCGTTTGCTGCTGCGCAAACTGGCGCGGCTGGGGTTGATGCATCAAGTGGTGCGCGACCTGTTCCTCAGCGACAGCCAACTGCGCAGGATGGCGGCGATCCTCCTGCAACTGGCCAAGGAAAATCCGCAGATCCAGGTGACAACCTTCCGCGATGCGCTAGGCTTGGGACGCAAACGCTGTATTCAGTTCCTCGAATACTTCGACCGCCTCGGCCTGACCCGGCGCAGCGGCGAAGCACGGCAAATCCGCTACGACAACGCACTGGCCAACACCAGCGCGCACTGAGTTCAAGGAAGGCAATCGCGCCCGGTGGCGCGGCCGGGCTTCAAACCCGGTTGGGGACGGCATCCGTTCCCGGGCAGGTTCGACTCCGGCTGCCTTCCGCCAATTATCAGAATCAAAAGATCGCAGCCTTCGGCAGCTCCTACAAAAGCCTGCGATCTTTTGATGTTCAAAGTTTGCGATGCGCATCCATCCGATCATGCAGGATTCGAATGATCGCAATGCCATAGGCCGTAATGCGAAAGTAGATCATGTGCCGTTCTACGCTGCAGCGCCGATAACCAACACGGATGGCATCGCAGGCGGGTGCTGTTTTGGGACGCTCAGTCAATTGAGCAAATGCAGTGGTGAGAATATCGATGTAACGATTTGCCTGATCCAGGCCCCATTGTTGCGCGGTATAACTCCAGATCGCCTCGAGGTCGCCCTCGGCAGCAGGTGTCAGGCGATATTCAGCCATGCGTAGTCAGCATTCTCTGTTTGAACGCCTCTGGATCGAAGGGGCGTGGTTTGCCGCTAGACTCACCTTCGCGAAGCGCTGCACGAATCGTTTCAAGTTCAGCAGTGCGTTCTTGTTCACGTCGGATCAGATCGCGAATGTATTCGCTGTCGTTGGTGTAATGGCCGGCGTCGATTTGAGCTTTGATCCAGTTATCTTGTTGGTCAGTCACGGTGATGGTTTTTCGAACGGTTCCCATGATCGGGCCTCCAGTGAAAGGGTCGATAGCGCGGAATTTATCATACTATTGGTGCGCTAAGGTGCTCTCTTGTGGGAGCGGGCTTGCTCGCGAAAGCGGTGGGTCAGTCAACATTGCGGGCGATTGATGCGCCGCTTTCGCGAGCATGCCCGCTCCCACAGTTTTGATTGTGTTTCGGGCAGGGTGATTTGTTCTGTCAGAAGGCGAGCGGGTATTGGATGACGACGTAGATACGGTCGATGTCGTCGCCGGACTGGGCTTCGTTCGCGCGGTGGGAGACGTGGGAGAGTTGTACTGAGAGGTCTTTTGCCGCGCCGGACTGGACGATGTATTTCATGTCGATGTCGCGCTCCCAATGTTTGCCGCCATCGCCTTGCTGCAGTTGATACGCGCCGCCAACCGGGGCGTGGGTGCCGTCGATGTGGTCGCCCGAGACGTAGCGGGTCATGAAGGTCAGGCCGGGGATGCCGAAGGCACCGAGGTCGAGGTCGTAGCGTGCTTGCCAGGAGCGTTCGTGGGCGCCGTTGAAGTCGGCGTATTTGATCGAGTTGGCGAGGTAGATCGAGTCACCGCCGACAAAATCGAACGGTGTATCGCCATTGATCCGCTGCCAGCCGAGCATTACTGCGTGCGCGCCGAAGGCATATTTGCCGGAAAGGCTGAAGGCTGTGTTGTCGATCGCGCCGGCCAGCGCCTGGCCGGTATCGCGGGTGTGGTAGAGGTTGGCGTCGAGTAGCAGGCCGGATTGCTTGAAGTGCAGATTGCCGTAGTACTGGCGCCAGGTGTCGCTCAGGTCGGAGGCGTAGAGCGCGCCGCCGAGAGGGCTGTCCGCGAACAGATCGGCGCCGATAAAACTGATGCCGCCGGCTTCGGTATTGGCGCCGTAGCCGTAAAAATCGCCTTTGCCCGATGAGCTGTCCTGATTCTTGAATGCGGTGAAATGACCGGCGACCAGATTGAGGTTGTCGATCTCTCGGCTGTTGAGCAGCAAACCCGTGGCGTATTCCGGTTGCAGGCGTTTGTCGGAGGTGTCGAAGACCGGCGTTTCTACGGTCATTTCGCCGAACGCCAGAGTGGTGCGCGAGGTTTTCAGCTTGAGTGCACCGCCGGCGCTGGAGTAGTTGTTTTCGCTGCGGCCGTCACTGTCTACCGGCAGCAAACCCGTGCCGGAATGGCCCTTGCCGCCATCGAGTTTGAACCCGGAAAAGGCGTGGGCGTCGATGCCGAAGCCTAGCGTTCCTTCTGTGAAACCAGATGAGAAGGTACCGATAAACCCTTGAGCCCATTCCTGTTTATAGTTTTTACCGCTGGGCGAGGGGGATCGGTAGTCGTTACTCAGGTAGAAGTTGCGCAGAAGGATTTCGGTTTTCGCGTCGTCGAAGAAATCGCCGGCTGAGGCAGCTCCGCTCAGACCACAGAGCAGGGCTAGCAGGGTGAGACGCGAGGGTGCGCGATCGATCATGGTCGGAGGCCAGCAGCAATTGAAGTGGCACCGATGATCGCGGGATTTCAGAGCAGGCGATTGAGCCAATGTGCTGACTTGATGGGCCATTGTAGGAGCTGCGGCACGCTGCGATCTTTTGATCTTGATTACAAAAAACCAAGGATCAAAAGATCGCAGCGTGCCGCAGCTCCTACAGGGATGGTGTTATGACAATGGCGGGGTGCGTGGCGGGATCTGGCGTTTGCTGCCGGTTGATTCGAATGCGGCGGCCAGGCGCAGCAGGCTCGAATCGTCGTAAGCGCGACCGGCGAAGGTCAGGCCGACCGGCATGCCGATGTCGGCCATTACGCCCATCGGCACGGTGACGGTCGGTACCCCGAGGTGACGGATCGCGAGGTTGCCGTTGGCCACCCAGATGCCGTTGCTCCAGGCGATATCCGCCGATGCCGGGTTAACGTCGGCATCCGCCGGCCCCACATCGGCCACTGTCGGGAACAGCACGGCGTCGAGGCCGAGCTTATCCATCCACTCTTCCAGATCGATGCGACGCGTCTCTTCTAGCCCACGTAGGCCATCGGGCACGGTGCTGATTTCATTCCACGGCGTGATCCCGCGTTCAGCCATGCGCACGTATTCGTCCATGCCGGCGACCAGATCGCCTTCACGGTTGGGCAGGGTGCCCGGCTCGTGCGGGAAGATTTTCATCCCGTCGACGTCAACCAGACGATTGAGCTTCGGGTCGCCGTTGGCTTGCAGGAAATCATCGAACGCCCAAGCGGTCAGATCCCACAGTTCATGGTGAAGAAACTCTTTCGAGACCAGACCACGGGTGAACACGGTCGGCGCGCCGGGGCGATCGCCTTCGCAGTTGGAGACCAGCGGGAAGTCAGTTTCGATGACTTCAGCGCCCGCCGCTTCGAGTGCCTGACGTGCCTGTTTCCACAGATCAATCACCGATTCGCGGGTGTTGATGCGCTGGCCGGTCGGGCCACCGATGCCCGGTGCTTCGCTGGTGCCAGCCTCAGGATCGGCGTTGATGAACATGCGTGGTACGGCGAAACGCTTGCCGGCCAGCGCTTTCGCGTCAGCGGCCAGATCAGCATAAGCAGCAGGGCGCACGGAGCTGACGCTCGGGATCGGCACCCACGGTTGCAGGCGCCACAGGTCGCCACGGGTGTCCGGGTCTTCGGCGACGACGATGTCTAGGACTTCGAGCAAGTCAGCCATAGTGCGTGCGTACGGCACCACAACGTCCATGGTCGGGGTCAACGGCCAGTTGCCGCGCACCGAAATTACGCCGCGCGACGGCGTATAGGCGCACAGGCCATTATTCGAGGCCGGGCCACGACCGCTGGACCAGGTTTCTTCGGCCAGACCGAACGCGGCGAAGCTGGCAGCGGTGGCAGTCCCGGCGCCGTTGGATGAGCCGGAGGCAAAGGGTGCGGCCAGGTAATCGGCGTTGTACGGGCTCTCGGCACGGCCATAAACGCCGCGCTGCATGCCGCCATTGGCCATCGGCGGCATGTTGGTCTTGCCCAGGCAAATCGCCCCGGCCGCGCGCAGGCGCTCGATGGTGAAGGCGTCGCGATAAGCAACCAGATCGGCAAATGCCGGGCTGCCGGACGCGGCGGTCAGGCCTTTGACCAGATAACTGTCTTTGGCGGTGTAGGGGATGCCGTCAAGCGGGCCAAGGGTTTCACCTTTGGCGCGACGGGCATCGGCGGCTTGCGCTTCGTTCAGCGCTTCAGGATTGCGCACCACCACCGCATTCAGCGCGGTCGGCGTATCGGCGCCGTCGTAGGCGTCGATGCGGGCGAGGTAGGCTTGCACCAGCTCGACCGAGGTGGTCTGGCCGGATTCCAGCGCAGCGCGCAGTTGCGCAATGGATACTTCGGTGACTTCGATCATGCGGTCACCGCCGTTGGAATGTGGGTGTTTTTCTTGGAATGGGTGTTCATATCGGTTCTCGTTGCACAGCTTTAAGCGACAAGGTGAAGACTGGCGCCTATTTAACACCAAGCGGCGCACGGAGTAATCGGCGGGATCTAACTTTGTCCGCCAATGGCTACTGGTTAGGCAACTGTAGGAGCTGCGGCACGCTGCGATCTTTTGATTTTGTTTTTCAAGATCAAGATCAAAAGATCGCAGCGTGCCGCAGCTCCTACAGGGGGATTGTGCAGTGACGAAGATCAGAGGACGCCGTACTCCCGCGCCGTGCGATCCACGGCAATTCGGGTCTTGTCGATCAACTCATCCAGCTCCGCCCGGGTCGCTACCAGCGCCGGCGCCATGATCATCCGGCCCAGTGTCGAACGAATGATCAAGCCTTCTTCAAAACCGATCGTGCGGCAACGCCAGGCCATGTCGTTCTCATTGGCAAAGCGTTTGCGGCTGGCCTTGTCTTCAGCAAACTGCAACGCGGCCACCAGGCCGACGCCCTGAATCTCGCCGATCAACGGGTGATTACCAAACACCTCGCGCAAGCAATTTTGCAGATACGGCCCGGTATCAGCCTTCACCTGAGCGACCACGCCTTCATCGCGCAACGCCTTGAGGTTGGCAATCGCCACGGCAGCCGCGACCGGGTGCCCGGAATAAGTCAGGCCGTGGGCGAACACGCCACCTTTCTCAACCAGTGCTTCAGCCATACGCCGCGACAGAATCAGACCGCCCATAGGGATGTAACCGGAGGTCAGGCCTTTGGCGATCGACAGGGTGTCTGGCTCGAAACCGAAGGTCTGATGCGCGAACCATTCGCCGGTGCGGCCGAACCCGCCGATCACTTCGTCGGCGCACAGCAACACGTCGTACTTGCGGCAGATGCGCTGGATTTCAGGCCAGTAAGTGGCCGGCGGAATGATCATGCCGCCCGCGCCCTGAAACGGTTCGGCGACGAAAGCGGCGACCTTGTCGGCGCCCAGTTCGAGAATCTTGTCTTCCAGTTGCCGCGCCGCTTGCAGGCCGAACTCTTCCGGGCTGAGGTTGCCTTCGTGGGCAAACCAGTACGGCTCGTCGATGTGCGCGACGTCAGGAATGGTGCCGCCCATTTCGTGCATGAACTTCATGCCGCCCAGCGCCGTCGCTGCGAGGGTTGAGCCGTGGTAGCCGTTCCAGCGGCCGATCATGATTTTCTTCTCGGGCTTGCCCATCACTTGCCAGAACTTGCGCACGGTGCGGATCAGCACTTCGTTGGCCTCGGAACCGGAGTTGGTGTAGATCGCGTGGCTGTAGTGCTTGGGCAGCAGGCTGAAGAGCAGCTCGGACAGTTCGATCACCGCCGGGTGGGTCGTGTGGAAGAACATGTTGTAGTAGGGCAGCTGTTCCAGCTGCGCGGTCGCGGCGGCGGCCAGATCCTTGCGACCGTAGCCGAGGTTGGTGCACCACAGGCCAGACATGCCGTCGAGATAGCGATTGCCATCGTTGTCCCACAGTGCCAGGCGATCACCGCTGACCATCACCCGTGGGCCTTCCTCGTTGAGGGCCTTTTGGTCGACGAACGCGTGGATGTGGTGCGCGGCGTCGGCGGCTTGGTAATCGCTGGTACTGCGGGTCGAATCGAATTCGGCGGACATGGCTGATCTCCAGAGAAAAGGGCGGGTGAGTGCGTTCGTTGCCGCGCTGCACGAGTAAAGTTTTGTCACCTAAAAATATTTTTGTAAAGAAAATATTTGTCGGTGAAAAAATATCGCCGTAGGCTGAGGGTCATTGGCAAGCATCATCAGAGGCAACATGAGCGGACTTCGAGAGCGGCAAAAGGAACAGCGCCGGCAGGTGATTGCCGAGGCGGCGCTTGAGCTGTTCAAGACCAACGGGTTTGCGGCGACGACGCTGGATCAGATCGCGGTGCAGGCCGGGGTGTCGGCGCCGACGGTGGTGAATTATTTCGGCGGCAAGCAGGAGATTTTGTTGGCGTTGCTGAAGCAGCCGGATGAGAAGGCGATGCGTGATTCGCGAGCTCGTCTTGATGACGACAGTGATCCGCTGGAGGCGTTGTGTGCGTTTGAGGGGTTGATGACGCATTACCAGTTGGAGGCTATGCCGGCTTCACTGTGGCGGGAGTTGGCGCCGTTTTTGTTTACTGGGGAATTGGCTCGTGCGCTTGATCCTTGGAATGCGGCGGTGATTGAGGAGACCAAGGCGCTGCTCGTGTATTTTCAGGGGGTTGGCAGGATTCGAGACTCGGTTGATATTGATGTGGCGGCGACGGTGTTTAATCAGTATGCGAATGTGGCGTTTATTCGGTTGGCGACTGAGGTGATGCCGGATCGGGAGGCGCATTCGCGGCATATGCGGAGTGTGTTGGGGTTGATGTGTCATGGGATGTTGGTTGGGTGATTGGGGTTTTGGGTTTTGGGTGTATATCCGGTGCTGCGGGTGTTGCTGGTTATGGTTCCGCCCTTACGGCGGGTCACTTTTGCAGACGCCCAAAAGTAACCAAAACGCTTTGCCCTGACGTTCGGCCCTCGCTGTGGCTCGGGTTCCTTCGCTCCGGGATTTATCCGGGGGGCAGCGCCTACGGTTTGCTTCGCTGCACCTCCTCTCGCTGTGTTTGGCTGCGCCAAACGGTCGCTGCGCTCCCACCCCCGGATCAA
>NZ_JBIVMX010000069.1:0-28271 GCF_044753305.1 Pseudomonas sp. NPDC088429
TGTCGTCGAATGCCCTGCGTTTTTTGGTCATGAATAACTCCTCGATAGATGTATTTTCCACCTATCGGGGTGTCCGGGGAAATTAGACCACTACACCTAGCTGCTCACCGGCAAAATCGGGCTACCCAACCGCTCCAGCAACGTCGCCTGCGCACTCCTCGGGTTCTGATTACCCGTCGGCGTGTTGCGGATGTAACGGCCATCCGACTGCAGACTCCAGCTATGAGTGTTGTCAGTCAAATACAGCTCCAGCTCTTTCTTCACGCGGGTCAGCAGCTTTTTGCCTTCCACCGGGAAGCAAGTCTCGACGCGTTTGTCGAGGTTGCGCTCCATCCAGTCGGCGCTGGAGAGGAACATTTGCTCGTCGCCGCCGTTGAGGAAGTAGAACACCCGCGTGTGCTCCAGGAAGCGACCGATGATCGAGCGCACATGGATGTTGTGCGAAACCCCGGCAATCCCCGGACGCAGGCAGCACATGCCGCGCACCACCAGATCGATGCGCACGCCGGACTGGCTGGCTTTGTACAGCGCGCGGATGATCTTCGGATCGGTCAGCGAGTTGAACTTGGCGATGATGTGCGCCGGTTTGCCTTCGACGGCGAACTGGGTCTCGCGGGCAATCATGTCGAGCATGCCCTTCTTCAGCGTGAACGGCGCATGCAGCAGCTTTTTCATGCGCAGGGTTTTACCCATGCCGATCAACTGGCTGAACAGTTTGCCAACGTCTTCGCACAAGGCGTCGTCGGAAGTCAGCAGGCTGTAGTCGGTGTACAGCTTGGCGTTGCCGGCGTGGTAGTTGCCGGTGCCGAGGTGCGCGTAACGCACAATTTCGCCGGCCTCACGACGCAGGATCAGCATCATCTTGGCGTGGGTCTTGAAACCGACCACGCCGTAGATCACCACCGCACCGGCCGCTTGCAGACGGCTGGCCAGTTGCAGGTTGGATTCTTCGTCGAAGCGCGCACGCAACTCGATGACCGCCGTGACTTCCTTGCCGTTACGCGCGGCATCGACCAGCGCATCGACAATCTCGGAGTTGGCGCCGGAGCGGTACAACGTCTGCCGTACAGCAAGTACGTGCGGATCTTTCGCGGCCTGGCGCAGCAGGTCGACCACCGGGGTGAACGACTCGAACGGGTGCAGCAGCAGGATGTCCTGCTTGCTGACCACGCTGAAAATGTTTTCGCTGTTCTGCAGCAGTTTCGGGATCTGCGGGGTGAACGGCGTGTATTGCAGCTCTGGATGACTGTCCAGACCGGTGATGCTGAACAGCCGCGTCAGGTTGACCGGGCCATTGACCTGATACAGCTCGCTCTCGCTCAGGTTGAACTGCTTGAGCAGGTAATCCGAGAGGTGTTTCGGGCAGGTGTCAGCGACTTCCAGACGCACCGCATCACCGTAACGACGCGAGAACAACTCGCCACGCAGCGCGCGTGCCAGGTCTTCGACGTCTTCGGAGTCGAGTGCCAGGTCAGCGTTTCGGGTCAGACGGAACTGGTAGCAACCCTTAACCTTCATGCCCTGGAACAGGTCATCGGCGTGGGCGTGGATCATCGACGACAGGAACACATAGTTGTCGCCCGGGCCGCCGACTTCTTCCGGCACCTTGATGATCCGTGGCAGCAGACGCGGCGCCGTGATGATCGCCAGACCGGAATCGCGACCGAAGGCGTCGATGCCTTCCAGCTCGACGATGAAGTTGAGGCTCTTGTTCACCAGCAACGGGAACGGGTGCGTCGGGTCGAGGCCGATCGGGGTGATGATCGGCGCGATCTCGTCACGGAAATAGCGGCGCACCCAGGTCTTGAGCTTGACCGTCCAGTTGCGGCGACGGATGAAGCGCACCTGATGCTTTTCCAGCTCCGGCAGCAGGATGTCGTTGAGGATCGCGTACTGACGGTCAACATGACCGTGCACCAGCTCGCTGATGCGGGCCAGCGCTTGATGCGGTTGCAGGCCATCGGCGCCGGCCTGCTCACGGGCAAAGGTGATTTGCTTCTTCAGGCCGGCGACACGGATTTCAAAGAATTCGTCGAGGTTGCTGGAGAAGATCAGCAGGAACTTCAAACGCTCCAGCAGCGGATAGGACTCGTCCAGCGCCTGTTCCAGCACGCGGATATTGAACTGCAGTTGCGAGAGCTCGCGGTGGATGTACAGGCTGCTGTCATCCAGACCCGGAATGGTGATCGCCGGCACCGCCACAGCGGTTTCGGCCACCGGCGCGGGTGGCGCTGGCTCCAGTTCCGGCGGGGTCTCGGTGATTTGCTCCACCACCGGCTGAGCTTCTTTTACTGCAACTTCAGTGAGTCCTTCGGTATTCATCGAATGTTCCTGGGAGGGCTATTTCTGCTCTCGTAACAATTGAGCGGCACGGACAGCAAAGTAAGTCAGGATGCCATCTGCACCGGCACGTTTAAAGGAGGTCAGTGATTCGAGGATCACTGCTTCACTCAACCAGCCATTCTGGATCGCCGCCATGTGCATGGCGTATTCGCCACTAACCTGATAGACGAAGGTCGGCACTTTGAAGGCATCTTTTACCCGGAAAAGAATGTCCAGATACGGCATGCCCGGTTTGACCATGACCATGTCCGCGCCTTCAGACAAGTCCGCACCGACTTCGTGCAGCGCTTCGTCGCTGTTGGCCGGATCCATCTGATAAGAGGCTTTGTTGGCTTTGCCGAGGTTCGACGCCGAACCCACGGCATCGCGGAACGGGCCGTAGTAGGCGCTGGCGTACTTGGCCGAGTAGGCCATGATCCGCACATTGACGTGGCCGGCGATTTCCAGCGCTTCGCGAATCGCCTGAATGCGACCGTCCATCATGTCCGACGGCGCCACCACCTGTGCGCCAGCTTCGGCATGGGACAACGCCTGACGCACCAGTGCGTCGACGGTGATGTCGTTCTGCACGTAGCCTTCTTCGTCGAGAATGCCGTCCTGACCGTGGGTGGTGAACGGGTCGAGCGCAACATCGGTGATCACGCCGAGTTCCGGAAAGCGCTCACGCAAGGCGCGAGTGGCGCGCTGGGCGATGCCTTCAGGGTTCCACGCTTCAGCGGCGTCGAGGGATTTCAATTCAGGAGGTGTGACCGGAAACAGCGCCAGCGCCGGAATCCCCAGTTCGACCCACTTGGCGGCTTCTTCCAGCAACAGGTCGATGCTCAGGCGCTCTACGCCGGGCATTGAGGCCACGGCTTCGCGACGGTTCTCACCGTCGAGCACGAACACCGGCAGGATCAGATCATCAACCGTCAGTACGTTTTCCCTTACCAGCCGACGCGAAAAATCATCGCGGCGGTTGCGACGCAAGCGAGTGGCGGGGAACAGACGGTTGGCAGGGGTAAAGCTCACGGCGGACTCCTGAGCCCGCGCAAACGGGCGAGCGTGACAGTTATAGACGGCCATTATGACGAACAGATTACAGTTGTGTGAGGCCTGTGGCACGGTGACGGATTCCATTCTTATTGTAGGAATTGTTCACGTCGAGACACATTTGGACACTTTCATGAATGTGTCCGAAGGGTTAGGCTGCGCGTTCATTTCGCCAGCACCCAGACAATGCTCCAACAATTTCTGCATGACTTCGGCTACTTTGCCTTGTTTCTTGGCACGTTCTTCGAAGGCGAAACCATCCTGGTGCTCGCAGGCTTCCTCGCGTTCCGTGGATACATGGACATCAACCTGGTGGTAGTCGTGGCGTTCTTCGGCAGTTATGCCGGTGATCAGCTGTGGTACTTCATGGGGCGCAAGCACGGGCGCAAATTGCTCGCGCGCAAACCGCGCTGGCAGATGATGGGTGACCGCGCGCTGGAACACATTCGCAAGCACCCGGACATCTGGGTGCTGAGCTTCCGCTTTGTTTATGGCTTGCGCACGGTGATGCCGGTGGCGATCGGCCTGTCGGGTTATCCGCCGGGACGTTACCTGCTGCTGAACGGCATTGGCGCGGCGATCTGGGCCACGGCGCTGGCCGCTGCGGCTTACCACTTCGGCGCGGTGCTGGAAGGCATGCTCGGCAGCATCAAGAAATACGAGCTGTGGGTGCTTGGCGCCTTGCTGGTGCTCGGTGTTGGCCTGTGGCTGCGCCGCCGCTTCAAGAATGCGCGTCTGGCGAAGAAGATCTACGAGGATGAACAAGCTGCCAAGGCTGAGCAACTGCAACTCGCCGAGCCAGCCAAGTCCGCCGAACCTAAACCGCCAGCCGAGTAACGCGCTGACGGCAGCTATACAGCCCGATGCCGCTGAGCAGGCTGTACCCGAGCAAGCCAGCCCAGATCATCGGGCTGGCCGGCCACAATCCAACCAGCGGCGCCAGCCACACCAGCGGCACGTTCAACCCCAGCCGCAACAGCTCGACCTTCAATGCCCACGGGCGATTCTCCAGGCTTACGCCCAACGCAAACACCCCGAACGCCACCGCGCTCCAGCCGAGTAACAACGCGGTGGTCGGCAGACTGCGCTCCAGATTCATCAGATAACTGCCCAGCGCGATGTACACGCAAAACTGCAGCGCCACGTAGCATTGCTGGCGACGCTCCAACGGCACGTCGAATTTGCGGAACTGCGCCAGATCCGGCTTGCTTATCGGGTACTTCGCCGCCACATCCGCCGGGCGCCAGCCGGTGCGCATAAACCAGATGCGCAGCTTGTCCCACTTGCTCTCGGCGCGACGCGCGTCGTCCCACAATTGCGCATAAAACTGCAGGTTGGCCCACAACGGATTCCAGCTCGCCAGCGGCGTGGTCACGCCGAAAATCACCGGCTCGTTGTCGTCCTCTTCCTGAAACGTGCCGAACAGACGATCCCAAAGAATGAACACTCCGCCGTAGTTGCGATCCATGTAGAGAGCGTTCTGTGCATGGTGGGCCCGATGATTGGACGGCGTAACGAAGAACCACTCGAACCAGCCGAGCTTGGGAATGTGTTGGGTGTGGACCCAGAATTGATAGAGCAGGTTCAGCGCCGCGACGCTGACGAACACCAGCAATGGCACGCCGAGCACGGCCATCGGCAGGTAGAAAATCCAGCCGAGCAGAAACCCGGTGCTGGTCTGGCGCAGCGCGGTGGAGAGGTTGTATTCCTCGCTCTGGTGATGCACCGAATGCGCGGCCCAGAGGATGTTGCGTTCGTGGCCCATGCGGTGCAGCCAGTAATAGCAAAAGTCGTAGAGGACGAAGGCCAGCATCCAGACCCAAACGCTGTTCGCTGGCAGTTTGAACAGCGCCAGATGCTCGAGGGCGAAGGCGTAGGTCAGCAGCCCGACACCTTTGGTCAGCAGCCCGGTGGTGGTCGACAACACGCCGGTGCTGATGCTGTTCACCGCATCGGCGAGGCGATAATTGCTCACCCCGCGCCAGCGGTCGGCGATCAGTTCGAGCGCAATCAACACGAGGAAAAACGGCACCGCATACAGAATCAAGTCCATGACGCGCCCTGCTCGCAATCGTATGAACAGATCCTAGGTGTAGCCGCCCGTTTACCCTATGGCAACGCGCGACAATTTAGTGGACATTTAGCGCCATGAATCTGGAGAGAAACCCATGAGCAAAAAAGTTGCAGTGATCCTGTCCGGCAGTGGCGTGTACGACGGCGCCGAGATCCATGAAAGCGTCATCACCCTGCTGCGTCTTGATCAACGCGGCGCGCAGGTACAGTGCTTCGCCCCGAACATCGCGCAATTGCATGTGATCAACCACCTGACCGGCGAAGAAATGCCCGAGACCCGCAACGTGCTGGTCGAGTCGGCACGGATTGCCCGTGGCAACATCAAAGACATCCGCGAAGCCGACGTCGATGACTTCGATGCGCTGATCGTGCCCGGTGGTTTTGGGGCGGCGAAGAACCTGTCGAACTTTGCTGTCGAAGGCGCCGGCTGCAGCGTACAGCCTGAAGTGCTGGCGCTGGCCGAGGCGTTTGCCGAAGCGGGCAAACCAGTGGGTTTGATGTGCATTTCGCCGGCACTTGCGGCGAAGATCTACGGCCCGGGCGTGACCTGCACCATCGGCAATGACGCCGACACCGCCACGGCGATGAACAAGATGGGCGCGACGCATGAAGATTGCGCCGTGACCGAAATCATCGAAGACAAGGCGCGCAAACTGGTGACGACCCCGGCTTATATGCTGGCGCAGAACATCAGTGAAGCGGCTTCGGGGATCAACAAACTGGTCGACCGCGTGCTCGAACTGACCCACGAAAACGACGCTTGACACGGTCTATTGTAGGAGTGAGCCTGCTCGCGATGGCGGTGTGTCAGGCAACATATCTGTTGAATGATCGACCGCTATCGCGAGCAGGCTCACTCCTACAAGGGATTTGTGTGGGGCTCAGGTGTTGCGGGTCAGGCGCGTGAGAATCCGATCCAGCGCATTGGCAAACGCCTGCTTCTCGCGATCGCCAAACGGTGCCGGGCCGCCGCTCATCTGGCCTTGTTCGCGCAGATCGGTGAACAGGTTGCGCACCGCCAATCGCTCGCCCATGTTCTGCGCATCAAATTCCTTGCCGCGCGGATCCAGCGCCGCAACGCCCTTCTTCACCAGCCGATCGGCCAGTGGGATATCGCTGCAAATCACCAGCTCCCCCGGCACCGCGTGCTCGACCAGATAATCATCCGCCGCATCCGGGCCGCTCGGCACCACGATCAGTTTGACGATGGCCAGCCCCGGCTTGATCTGCGGCTGCCCGGCCACCAGCACCACTTCGTACTGGCGCTTGAGGGCGAACTTCACCACCAGATCCTTCGCCGCCCGTGGGCAAGCGTCGGCATCGATCCATACACGCATTTTGTTTACCTCATAAAGCAAAAGATCGCAGCCTGCGGCAGCTCCTACAGGTATACACGAACCTATGTAGGAGCTGCCGAAGGCTGCGATCTTTTAAGGGATCACCCAATCAAGCAGCCGAAATCCGCTTCTTCTCAGCCACCCAACTACGCCCATACAACACAACAATCGCCAGAATCGCCACCGCTTGCGCCGTCAACGAATACGCATCGGCATGAATCCCCAGCCAGTCAAACTCAAAGAACGCCACCGGCCGCGTGCCGAAGATCCCGGCTTCCTGCAACGCCTTGACGCCATGCCCGGCAAACACCACCGACAGCGCGCAGAGCAGCGCCGCGTTGATGCTGAAGAACAACGTCAGCGGCAGTTTCGCCGAACCGCGCAGGATCACCCACGCCAGACCGACCAGCAGCACCAGCGCCGTCGCACCACCGGCGAGTACCGCGTCATGCCCGGCCGGGCCGGCCTGCAACCACAGGGTTTCGTAAAACAGGATCACTTCGAACAACTCGCGATACACCGAGAAGAACGCGAGGATCGCAAAACCAAACCGGCCGCCACCACCGACCAGACTGCTCTTGATGTAATCCTGCCAGGCTGCGGCGTGGCGACGGTCGTGCATCCACACGCCCAGCCACAGCACCATGACGCTGGCGAACAGCGCCGTCGCGCCCTCGAGCAATTCACGCTGCGACCCGCTGACATCGATCACGTAAGCCGCCAACGCCCAGGTGCCGAGACCGGCCAACAGCGCCAAGCCCCAACCGACGTTGACGCTGCGCACCGCCGACTGCTGGCCGGTGTTGCGCAGGAAGGCCAGAATCGCCGCCAGTACCAGAATCGCTTCCAGGCCTTCGCGCAGCAGAATCAGCAAACCGGAGATGTAGCTCAGCGACCAGCTCAAACCATCGCTGCCGAGCAACCCGGCAGACTCTTTCAACTTGGCCTTGGCCGCGTCCAGACGCTGCTCGGCCTGTGCGACCGGCAAACCGTCCTGCAACGACTGCCGATACGCCATCAGCGATTTTTCAGTGTCCTTGCGTACGTTGGCGTCGACGTTATCCAGTGAGCTTTCGACCAGCTCGAAACCTTCCAGATACGCCGCCACCGACAGGTCGTAAGCCTGATCGTGTTCACCGGCGCGGTACGCCGCCAGACTCTTGTCCAGCGTCGCTGCGGTGTAGTCGAGCAACTGCGCCGGGCCGCGTTTGACTTGCGGCGGTTGCGCTCGCTGCGCACGGAAAGTCGCCGCCGCTTGCGGGCCTTCAGCGCCCTGCACTTCGGCCGGGGTCTGGCGCGCCAGATCGGCGATGTTGTAGGTTTTCTCGGATTGAGCGGCCGCCGCATCAGCACTGAAACCGGCGATGTAAGTGGCCAAATCCCAACGCTGGCGATCATCGAGCTGATCGGCGAACGCTGGCATGTCGGTGCCTTCGACGCCTTGGCCGAGGGTGCTGTAAATCGCGTACAGACTCAGGTGATCCATCCGCGCCGCCTCACGCAGATTGGCCGGCGCCGGCGACATGCCGACACCCGCCGGGCCATCGCCGAGGCCGGTATCGCCGTGGCACACCGAGCAGTTCTGCGCATACAACGGCGCGCCACGGGTCGGATCCGGGGTGATGATCGGCGCCTGACTGACTTCATACGCCACGGCCAGTTTCGCGCCCAGTTGCCGCGCCTGACGGGCCACTTCCGCGCCGTCCTGCTTCGCGGTGATGGCCGCACGCAACGCGGCGACGCCCTGCTCCAACGCAGCCTTTTCAGGCTTGGCCGGCATGTCGGCGATCAAGCCTTGCAGCGCTTGGGTGAATTCCAGCTGCTCGCGGTATTCGGCGTCATCGACAACTGTGCCCGCCTCGACCGTCGGCGGGTAATCCGCGCTGATGTAATCGAGCAGGTGCAGCGCTTGTGGCGCGCCTTCCACGGTATCGGCCAGCAGATTGAAGCTGCTCAGGGCAAACAAAGGGAACAGCAGCCAGGCCAGAAATCGGGACGAGGCAGTCATGAAGGAGTCTCAAGGGGAAATACGGAGTTACATATTGTTCACTCCGGCGCCATTTCCCTCAAGCTTTGTCGGTGTTTGATATGTTTCAGCGCTGAATTCGATGACCACTTCCGGGCGCAAACCGCCCCTATAATGCGTCACCTCCCAGCCTTTGCCGTTCAAGGAAGAACCCGTCTCCATGCGCCATTGCCTGCCATTCTTCCTGCTACTCAGCGCCATCGTGCAACTGAGCGGGTGCGCCGCTTACCGCAATTACGATGAGGAAATGCAGCAAACCATCGACCAGATGGCCAAGGGTGATCTCAACGAAGCGCTGTACGTGCTGAAGGTCAACAATCCGTGGGAAGACAAGGATCTGCTGTATTACCTGGAGCGAGGCGCGATTCTCAGTGCTGGCACCGCCCTGCCAAAAAGTCAGGAAGCCTGGCGCACCGCTGAGCAGATGATTATCCAGCGTGAAGACGCCGTGCCCTCCGCGCCCATGAAGCTGCTGACCCGTTTCGGCAATGAAATGGGCACGATGCTGGTCAATGACAAGCTGCTGCGCTACGAAGGCTACGACTACGAAAAGGTCATGCTGACCACCGAGATGGCCCTCAATCAACTGGCCGACAACGATTTCGACGGGTCCCGCGCCGACATCAAGAAAACCCACGAACGCGAAACCCTGATTGCCCGCCAGCGCGAACGGCAATACGAAGAGGCTGAAGAGCAAGCCAAGCAGCAAGGGATCAAACTGCATTACAAAGACCTGCAAGGCTACCCGGTCGCCGTCCTCGACGCCCCACAGGTCATCGAGCTGAAGAACGGTTACCAAAGTGCGTTCAGCCATTATCTGGCCGGTTTCACCTATGAAGCCTTGGGCGAACGCACGCTCGCGGCGCCGGGTTATCGTCAGGCGATCGAGTTGCGGCCGGACGTGCCCTTCCTCGAAAGCGCGTTGCGCAATCTCGACAAGCCCGGGCCGGACGACGATGAAAGCGAAGTTCTGATCGTGGTGCAGAGCGGTTTCGCCCCGGCGCGCAGCTCGGTGCAAGTGCCGATTCCGGTGCGGCTCAACGAAAACCTGACGATTGTTGCGCCGATCTCATTTCCGGTGATGCTCCCCGACACCCTCACACCGCCGCTGACGCACATCGTCGTCGACGGTAAACAGCAGAAACTGACGATGATCAACAGCGTCACCGACATGGCCATGCGTACCTTGCGCGATGACATGCCGCAGATCATCTCGCGGGCGATGTTCCGCGCCAACATGGCCGCCATCGGCCAGGCGGAAAAGAACGAGCGCGATCCTTCCAAGGCTTCGCTGGTAGTCACCGATCCCGACCCTTTCGAAGAGGCTGACACGCGCACCTGGCGCACCCTGCCGGACAAAACCCTGGTCGCCCGGCTGCGCCTGAAAAAAGGCCTGCACCGCGTGCGTTTTCCCTACGAAGGTGCGGAGGGCGGCCTGACCGTGCGCGTCGGCCAAAGCCACCAGCTATTGAGCCTGCGGGTCTTTTTGTATCAGGGCTTTTTCATCGGATCGTCGTGGCTGTTCCCCGAAACGCCGGCAGCGGCCGTAATGGCACCTGACTGACACATGCAATTAAAAAGCTATCACATGGCCATCATCCCGCGCTTATAATGCCGCGCCTTCGCTATGGCGAAACGGCATTAAAGCTCCTCTGGTTATGAGGAATTGGCAGGAGGCCAGCGCCACTGTCGATCGGTCACAACAGCCCGACCAGCACACGCGGCTGCACTTATCTGCACTCAGGGAAGACGTCACCCCATGGCATTCCGCGCCCCCACTTTGATCGCGCTCAGCGCCGTCACTCTGCTGTCCGGCTGTTCGGCCTTTCGCAATTACGATTCGGAACTGGCCCAGACCAACCAGCAACTGGCCTCCGGCAACGTCGATGCGGCGCTGACCCTGCTGGAAAAGAACAACTCCAGCGCGGACAAAGACCTGCTCTATTACTTCGAGAAAGGTGAGTTGTTGCGCGCCAAGGGCGACCTGTCCGGCAGCCAGAACGCCTGGACCAGCGCCGATGTGGTGGTCGGTCAGTGGGAAGATTCGGTCAAGCTCGACACCGGCAAGTACCTGGCCCAGTTCGGCAGCTTCATCGTCAACGACAAGGTGCGTCGCTACGAAGGCTACGACTACGAAAAAGTCATGCTGACCACGCAGATGGCCCTGAACCTGTTGGCGGTCAACGATTTCGACGGCGCCCGCACCGCGATCAAAAAGACTCACGAACGTGAAGCGGTGATCGCCGACCTGCGCGACAAGGAATACCTCAAGAGCGAAGAAGAGGCCGAGAAAGAAGGCGTCAAGACGCAGTACAAAGACCTGCAGGGTTACCCGGTCGCCAGCCTCGACGCGCCGGAAGTGGTCGGCCTGAAAAACAGCTATCAGAGTGCGTTCAGCCACTACCTGGCCGGCTACGTATACGAAGCGCTGGGCGAAAAAGACCTCGCCGCGCCGGGCTACCGCAAAGCCGCCGAACTGCGCCCGAACACGCCACTGCTGGAACAAGCGCTGATCGACCTCGACAAGCCGTCGAAGTCCGATGACAGCGACATCCTGATCGTGGTGCAAAGCGGTCTGGCCCCGGCGCGTGATTCAATCCGCATCCCGCTGCCATTGCCGATTGCCAACAACGTGGTGATCACCCCGCTGTCGTTCCCGATCATCAAAGCGGACACCTCCACTGCGACTTTTGCGCAGATCGGTGTCGACGGTCAGCAAGTGCATCTGACCGCACTCAACAGCACCACCGCCATGTCTCGCCGCGCCCTGCGTGATGACATGCCGGGCATCATCGTCCGCACCACCGTGCGCGCGATCACCAAAGGTGTGGCGCAAAAGAAGCTCAACGAAACCAGCCCGCTGGCCGGTCTCGCCGTGGGTATTTCTTCAGCTGTGCTCGAAGGTGCCGATACCCGTACGTGGCGCACCCTGCCGGACAACACCCAGGTGGTGCGTCTGCGCTTGAAGAAAGGTGAGCATCAGGTCACCCTGCCGAGCGCCGTCGGCGGCTCGGTGGTCAAAGTCACCATCGATCAGCGTTATCAAGTGATCAGCCTGCGCGCCGTCGGCAATCAGGTGTTCGCCGGCGGTATCGCCGCCCACGTGATGCCGAGCCCCAACGCGACCAACGTCGCCAGCCTCAAACAACCTTAAGAACGGAGTCTTTGCATGCGCTTCAAACTCATCGCCGTCGCCGCCCTCGCCTTGCTGGCGAGCGGCTGCGCCACCCCGCCACCGCCTGAGCCGGGCAGCGCCGCGAGCAAAGTCGTGGCCATGGGCCCGCAGAAACACATCGTCGTCGGCGCCATGCGCGTCGCCCGCGAAAACGGCTTCATGACGGTCAATGTGCAGTTGAGCAATACCCTCAACAGCAACAAGATTTTCTACTACCGCTTCGCCTGGCTCGGTGCGGAAGGTTTCCCGATCGCCGAAGAAGAAGTCTGGAAAAGCCAAATGATGTACGGCGCCCAGACCAGCTTCATTCAGGGCATCGCCCCGACCCCGAAAGCCGTGGACTTCCGTCTGGAAATCAAGACGCCGTAAGCCCGCCACCCTATTCCTGATTTAGAGAGCATTCCCATGTTTGCACGCTTTTCCTGCATCGCCGTCATCGCCCTGCTGGCCTCCGGTTGCGCCAATACTTCGCCGACCCTGGGCAGCAAGAACATCAGCTACGGCGACACCAAAGCGGTTGAAACCGTGACCAACGAATTCGGTTCGACCGACCTGCAAATGATCGCCGAGTCGATGACCCGCTCGCTGGCTCAGTCCGGCATCCTGCAGGGCCGTCCGGTGGTTCAGGTCTACGACGTGAAGAACAAGACCAGCGAGTACATCGACACCCGCGAAATCACCACCAGCATCAAGACTCAGCTGATGAAGACCGGCGTTGCGCGTTTCGCCAGCGACAACAATGCGATGCAGAGCCAGGTTGACCAGCTCAAGCTGCAAAACCAGAGCGGTCTGTACAAGAAGAGCACCGTGGCCAAGACTGGCAACATGGTTGCCGCCAAGTACCGCATCGAAGGCTCGATCAGCTCGATCGTCAAGCGCAGCAGCGACTACAAGGACGTCTTCTACAAATTCAGCCTGCAATTGATCGACGTTGAAAGCGGTCTGGCCGAGTGGATGGACGAAAAAGAGATTCGCAAAACCACGGAGCGTTAATTGATGCGCGCATGGATTGGCATGATGGCCCTGGCTTGCGCGTTCAGCGTGCAAGCGGCCCCGAAAGTCGCGGTAACGGATCTGGCGTATCAGGAGCGCGTGGAGCAATACATCCACATCGTTTCGGCGCAGAGCAGCCACCGCGAGGGTTACTACAGCGCGAGCGGCTCTTCGAGTTACAACGAGATCGAAGCGAGCACCAGCTACATCGAACAAGGCGAGCTGCGTAAATTCACCGGTGACATCAAGGGTGAAATTCTGCGTACCGGCATGTTCCAGCTGGTGCAGGGCACGCCGTACACCGCGTCGTCCAAGGGTGATGTCTACGACGTGATCAAGCGGATCAAGGCCGGCAACTTCAAGGGCGCCGACTACGTGCTGTTCGGTACCGTGTCGGACATCGACTTCACCCAGGACATCAACGAACTGGCGAACACCGACAGCTATTCGGCGGTGCTGGGCCTGACGCTGGTGGCGGATTTCAGCCTGATCAATACCAAGACCTTCGAGATCACTTCGGCCTTCACGGCGATGGGCGAAGCGCAGGACACCAAACTGGTGAACCACCGCGACATCAAGATCTCGCTGAACCGCCCACGGGTGGTGCGTGATGTGTCGAAAGCGTTGGGTGAGGACGTGGCCGGGCAACTGAGCATGCAGCTCGGTGGTGGCGACGGTTATGAACAGCCGCGTGAAGCACCGCAGCGCAACAATTTGCCGCGCGATACCGCGCCGGTGATCCTGCGCTGATTGCAGGCCTGCACAAATGTGCTGTGAACTTTGTGCTGGGGAATTTTCTGCTGAGGACTCTTGTGCTGTGGACTTTGTGGTGAGGGGATTTATCCCCGATGGCTCGCGAAGCGGGCCCCCTCTTGATCTTAAAAGAAGGGGCCGCTGCGCAGCCCATCGGGGATAAATCCCCTCACCACAGTTGTGTGTCTGTGAGGTTTAGGCAGCTGCTTTGCGCAGCGTCGCCATAAACGCTGCCGCGCCGATGAACAGCCCGGCAAAGGTGCGGTTCATGCGTTTCTGCTGCTGCGGTGTGCGCAACAGGCGCAGCACCTTCGAGGCCAGACCGGTGTAACCCGCCATCACGATCAGGTCGACACAGACCATCGTCACGCCAATCACCACGTATTGAATCAGCAGCGGCGCATGCGGATTGATGAACTGCGGCAGCACCGCGAGCATGAACACCAGGGCCTTGGGGTTGCTGATGTTCACCAGAAAGCCTCGGAACACCAATGCCAGCGGTTTGCCGATCGGCCGTACCGCCGCGTCATCGCTCATGTCCATGGGCTGCGCGCGCCATTGCTTGATCGCCAGATACACGAGGTAAGCGACACCAAACCATTTGATCGCGTGGAAGGCTGTGGCCGAAGCGGTCAGGATCGCGCCAACACCGGCGCCGACAATCGCGATCTGCACGGCCAGACCGATTTGCAGGCCGAGGGCGTTCCAGTAACCACGCCAGAAACCGTATTGCAGACCGCTGGACATCGACGCAATGGCGCCAGCCCCCGGGGACAGACTGATCACCCAGCAGGCGGCAAAAAACGCCAGCCATGTTTGAAGCTCCATCGCACACCTCGACTCATGCTCGTGACAAATGCCTAAGCTAATGCGGGTTTGAATGGATGACTACCGATTTTTTGCTGAATGTTGCAGGTGCTCCTGAGGGCCCCTTCGCGAGCAAGCTCGCTCCCACAGTAGACCGCGATCAAATGTGGGAGCGAGCTTGCTCGCGAAGGCGTCAGAACAGACGCCGCAGAATCTACTTCTCGAAACCGCTAGACGGAAACACATCCGTCCCACGCCAACGCCGCACCGAGCGCTGGAAGAACAAACTGTTCGGCACCTGCACCATCGCGCTGCCAGTCCCCAACTCTTCCGCCTCGATCAGCGTGGTGTAGAGCAGATTGATCGCCACCACCCGGCCCTTCACCCCTGGCTTGTCCGTGGTGTCGACCAGTTCAACGATATCGCCCAGCCGAAACGGCCCAACCGTAAAGATCAGAATCGCGCAAAGCAGATTCGACAGCACACTCCACATCGCGAAGAAAGCGACCGCCGCCACCGCAACGAAACCCGACAGCGCCGTCCACAACACCGTGGCCGAGACGCCAAGGCGCTCCAAGACGAAGATCAGCGCGCTGCCCATGATCAGCCAGCGCAACACGCCGCGCAGCGGCATCAGCAACTGCGGCGGGAACGGATAGCGCTCGCCCAGTCGGGTCAGGCCTTTGGCAACGAAGCGCTGGGTGAGATAGCCGGCGAGCAGGATCAGCAGAATCTGCACGGTGAACCAGATTGGCTCGACCCACACCGCCGGCAGCGGCAGCTTGAACGCTTCCATCAGGACAGCGCCTCCAGCTCCGCCTGCATGCTTTCCAGCACCTCGAGGGCTTCCATCCACGCCTCTTCCAGCTCGCCTTCGCGAACCTTCAGTTTGGCCTGTTCGGCGAGCAGATCACGCAGCTCGTTCTTCCGTGCTGGCTCGTAGATGTCGCTGTCGCCGAGGCTGGCGTCGACCTTGGCGAGCTTCTCGTGGAGCTTGCCCAGTTCAGCTTCAAGCTTGTCGGCTTCGCGCTTGTGCGGCGCCAGTTGCTGACGCAGAGCAGCGGCAGCCTGACGCTGAGCTTTCTTGTCGGTCTTGTCCGGGTTGACCGGAGTGTTGCTGACCGGCGCGTTGCGCTGACGGTATTCCACCAGCCAGCGCGCGTAATCTTCGAGGTCGCCATCGAATTCTTCGACCTTGCCGTCCGCGACCAGGTAGAAATTATCGGTGGTGCTCTTGAGCAAGTGCCGATCGTGAGATACCACCAATACCGCGCCGCTGAATTCCTGCAGCGCCATGGTCAACGCCAGGCGCATTTCCAGGTCGAGGTGGTTGGTCGGTTCGTCGAGCAGCAGCAGGTTCGGGCGTTCCCAGGCGATCAACGCCAAGGCCAGACGCGCCTTTTCGCCACCGGAGAAATTCAGCACCGGCTCATCGATGCGCGCGCCACGGAAGTCGAAACCGCCGAGGAAGTCGCGCAGGGTCTGCTCGCGTTCGCTCGGCGCCAGACGCTGCATGTGCAGCAACGGGCTGGCCTTGGAGTCCAGCGAGTCGAGCTGATGCTGGGCGAAGTAGCCGACCACGGTGTTTTCACCACGGGTCAGACGCCCGGCGATCGGCGATAACTCACCGGCGAGGTTCTTGATCAGCGTCGATTTACCCGCGCCGTTTGGCCCGAGCAGGCCGATCCGCGCACCCGGGGTCAGTTGCAGCTTGACCTTCTCGAGGATGGTTTTGTCGCCGTAACCGAGGCTGGCATCGGACAGGTCGATCAGCGGGCTGGAGATCTTCGTCGACTCGCGGAAGACGAAGTCGAACGGCGAATCGACGTGGGCCGCCGACAACTCTTCCATGCGCTCCAGCGCCTTGATCCGGCTCTGCGCCTGACGGGCCTTGGTGGCTTGCGCCTTGAAGCGGGCGATGTAGCTTTCCATGTGCGCACGCTGCGCCTGCTGCTTCTCGTAGGCCTGTTGCTGCTGGGCCAGACGCTCGGCACGGGCGCGCTCGAAGGCGCTGTAGCCACCGCGGTACAAGGTGATCTTGCGCTGATCGACATGCGCGACGTGATCGACGACTTCGTCGAGGAAATCACGGTCGTGGGAAATCAGCAGCAAAGTGCCCGGGTAGTTTTTCAGCCACTCTTCGAGCCAGATGATGGCGTCGAGGTCCAAGTGGTTGGTCGGTTCGTCGAGCAGCAACAAATCCGACGGGCACATCAACGCTTGCGCCAGGTTCAGACGCATCCGCCAGCCGCCGGAGAAATCCCCGACCTGACGATCCATCTGCTCGTTGGTGAAACCGAGACCGGCGAGCAACTTGCGCGCCCGCGCATCGGCGGTGTAACCGTCGGCGCTGTCGAGTTCCGAGTGCAGACGGGCCTGAGCGGCACCGTCATGCGCGGCCTCGGCAGCGGCGAGGTCACGTTGCACCTCGCGTAGACGCAGGTCGCCATCGAGCACATAGTCGACGGCAAGGCGCTCGAGCGTCTCGATTTCCTGGCGCATGTGGGCGATGCGCCAGTCAGCCGGCAAGAAGCAATCACCCGAGTCGGGGTGCAGTTCGCCCCGAATCAAGGCGAACAGGCTCGATTTGCCGGCGCCGTTGGCACCGATGAGGCCGGCTTTGTGGCCGGCGTGCAGGGTCAGCTCGGCGTCTTCTAGCAGACGTTGCGGGCCACGCTGTAAAGTCAGGTTCTGAAGTCGGATCATAATGGCGGCGGAGTCTACCAGCTTCGCTCACAACTGGCGCGAGTAGCACGATGTCCTCTGACCTGTGGAGCTTTTCCCTTGCCACCTACGCCCGTCCGGGCGCGGAAGACGCCTGCCTGCAACTGCAAACGGCGGGCGCGAACGTGTGCCTGCTGTTGTGCGGTTTATGGCTGGAGCAACGCGGGGTGACCTGCGATGAACAACGCGTCAGCGAACTTCAGTCGCTGACCGGGCCTTGGGATATCGAAGTGGTGCAACCGCTGCGGACACTGCGTATGCAATGGAAAGCACGGGCGGTGGATGACGCGGTGTTGAAAGGCATGCGCGAGCAGATCAAATCACTTGAGCTGGAAGCTGAGCGAGCGTTGCTGTCACGGCTTGAAGGTGTGGCGCAGGAATGGACGCGAAACGCTGCAGGTTCGATGACCTGGCTTGAAGGCTTGGCCGGCACGGCGGCCAACCCGAACCGCGACGCGCTGCAAGTGCTGCGCGTCGCGGCGACCGGCGTTTAGGAAGCGCTGGTTGGGTTGTTGCTGGTGCTCGACACAGCGGCTGGCGATGGCGCAGTCGATGGCGTCGAGGTCGTAGCGGCTGGAGCAGGTGCGGCTGGCGCAGCCGACGCTGCCGGTGCGGCAGGTTTGGCGGCTGGCGCGGTAGCCGGTTTGGCCGCAGCTGGTTTGGCAGCGGCTGGCTTTTTAACGGCTGGTTTTGCGGCAGGTTTCGCAGCTGGCTTGGCGGCTGGTTTTGCAGCAGCAGGCTTGGCAGCAGCAGTTGCTGGTTTGGCAGCAGCGGCCGGTTTAGCGGCTGGCTTGGCTGCCGGTTTGGCGGCGGCTTTCACGGCTGGTTTTGCAGCCGGTTTTGCAGCAGCTTTGGCTGGCGCTTTTGCCGCAGGCTTGGCTGCTGCTGGTTTAGCGGCAGTCTTGGCAGCGGGTTTTGCAGCAGCAGTTTTAGCAGCAGGTTTTGCCGCAGCTTTGGCAGCAGGTTTGGCGGCCGGTTTAGCAGCGGCGGTTTTCGCTGGAGCAACTTTAGCAGCGGCTGGCTTCGCAGCTGGTTTAGCAGCAGCGGCACGGGTAGCCGGCTTGGCAGCGGCAGTCCGCGCAGCAGGTTTTGCCGCTGTGGTTTTAGCTGCTGGTTTTGCAGCGCTCGCCGCAGCAGGTTTCTTCACTGCAGGTTTTGCAGCCGCTTTGGTAGCTGGTTTTGCAGCGGCTTTCACCGGTGCTTTTGCAGCAGGCTTGGCAACGGATTTAGCAGCCGCTTTTGCAGCAGGCTTGGCCGAGCGAGTCGATAATACTTTGCCCACGGCTTCTTGAACGCGGCCCACACCCTGAGCAAGTTTCAGGCTTTCCTGGGCGTCGCGCTTGAGTTGCAGGATGTAGCTGCGGGTGTCGGACTGACGATCCTTCAGCGCATCGAGCAGGTCTTCCAGTTCTTTCACTGCGCCTTTGGCTTTGGTCTGTGCCTTGGCTTTACCGGCAGTGGCTGCGTCCTGCAATTTGGTGCGGGATTTGTGCAGTTTTTCTTGCGCCTTGCCGCGTTGCTTTTCCAGCTTGGCGAGCAGTTTTTCAGCATCAGCCAAGGCTTGCGAGCAAGCGTTTTCCAAATGCTCGAGCAGGCTGCCCGAGAGTTGTTGGAGTAAGTGCAACGGAGTGTTTACAGGCTTCTTGGTGGCCGACATGGTTTACCTCCTGGCTGACGTGAGTGCGGCTCATACTAGACCTCTGCTGACACCGCCGCTAGGTCATGTTGACAGTATC
The DNA here is from genome assembly GCF_044753305.1 of Pseudomonas sp. NPDC088429. Lineage (NCBI taxonomy): Bacteria > Pseudomonadati > Pseudomonadota > Gammaproteobacteria > Pseudomonadales > Pseudomonadaceae > Pseudomonas > Pseudomonas sp. NPDC088429. Next base: position 19,000 of record NZ_JBIVMX010000069.1, read on the forward strand.
GAAACAGTTGCGTTGCAACGAAGTGAAAATGTTCTGCACAAAGGCAAAAGCAGTTCACCGTTGCAGACGTTTGCGCTGGCATAATCCAGCGCAATTCAGGACGGAGCAGTGACCATGTCGCGCTACTTTTTTTTATCCCTCTGCGTGATCTTTTCCGCAGCCCACGCTGACGAAAAATCCACTGCGAACGATGCTCACGATCTGGCCTACAGCCTCGGTGCCAGCCTGGGTGAACGGCTGCGTCAGGAAGTCCCGCAGCTACAAATTCAGGCATTGGTCGAGGGCTTGCAGCAGGCGTATCAAGGCAAGCCGCTGGCGCTGAGTGAAGCGCGTATCGAACAGGTTCTGGCCGATCACGAAGCGCAAAATGCCGAGCACTCGACACAGCCTTCGAGCGATGCCGCGATGGAAAACGAACAGCGTTTTCTCACCGATGAAAAAGCCAAACCGGGCGTGAAGGAATTGGCCGATGGCATCCTGCTGACCGAGCTCGCGCCAGGCACCGGCACCAAGGCCGGTCCGGATGGAAAAGTGCAGGTGCTGTATGTCGGTCGCTTGCCAGACGGCACCGTGTTCGATCAGAACACTCAGCCGCAATGGTTCAACCTCGACAGCGTGATCGCCGGCTGGCGCAGCGCTTTGCAAAACATGCCGGTGGGGGCGAAATGGCGTTTGGTGATTCCATCGGATCAAGCGTATGGCGCTGATGGTGCCGGCGACTTGATCGCACCGTTTACACCGCTGGTATTTGAAGTGGAGTTGCGCGGCGCGAGCAGTTGAGCAGGCAATAAAAAACGGTGCGCTTTGGGCGCACCGTTTTTTTGATCAGAGAAAAGAATCAGGCCTGAACCGGATCTTCTTCCTTGTGTGCTGTGTGCAGCACTTCGATCAGGCAGTCTTCGAGTTCGAAGCGCTCGTGCAGCAAACCACCGAGTTCTTTGAATTTCTCGGCAACGCATTTGCCTTCATCGCAAAGGTCATTGAACGCGAGCAGCTTCTCGGTGATGACGTCGATGCGCGGGTAGATTGTCTCGGCGAGCTCCAGACCGCGTTTGTCGTTGAACGCCTTGGCTTCGCCAGTCAGCTGTTCGTAGATTTCGAAGTGCCCGGCCGACACGTAATCGACCAGCACGCCGCAGAATTCCTGCAAAGGCTTGCGGCTCTCGGACAGCGACTCAGGCTGTGCACCGAGATTGTCGTAGGCACCGATCAGATCTTCACGCTCTTGCAACCAGCGGTCGATCAGCAGATGAACTCCACCCCAACGTTCCTGAGCATTCTGACAACTTTCGAGCATGGCGATCTCTCTTCCCTTGTGGGTCATGCTGCTCTACACCCGCGCCTCTCTTCTGGTTTATCGCTTGGAGGGCGGCCGGGCAGAGCGTCATCGAGCAACATAATTCCAATGACACGTGCGGGCCAGATTATGCCCGCGCGCCTATGGCATCAAGGTACGCAGGAGATAAAGTTCATACAAGTGTTTAATCCCTGACCAGCCCTTGGTGCGACGCTTCGCCGCTGAGCGGTCGTTGCAGAGCGTTGCAGACCAGCCGCAGCAGTTGATAAAACGCCAGAATCGACACCCCGACGAAGAACAGCAAACTCCATTCCGGGATGCTCAAATCGAACAGCGTCCAGGAAATTTCGGCGCAATCGGCGCTGCCGTTAAACATCCGCAGTGTTGCGCACAGCCACGGCAGACGGCTGAAAAGGGTCTCGGGATCGGGCGAACATTCCACCAGTTGCAACAGCGGATCACTCTGCAACAGCACCTGCCGCCAGGCCGCCGTCGTGCCCACCAGACTGGCACCCAGCGCCGCCAGCCAATAGAGCGACAGACCGACACGTTGCGGGCCATGCACCGCCGCCAAACCGCAGACGGCCGTCAGCAGCGTCAGGAACAAACGCTGCACCAGGCACAGACTGCACGGCGCCAGCCCGATCGCGTATTCGAGGTAATAGGAAGCTCCCAGGGCAACGGCCCCCGCAGTGAAAGCCATGAAAAACAAGGAGCGTGAGCAGGCCAACGACATGGCGTTTCCGTAACAGTAGAGACAGGTAGTTACGGTAGAGGAAAGCGCGTAAGCCTTTCAAGGCAAGGGGCTGCCGACACTTCGGCAAAGGTGTAGGGAAAACCCGACAGAGCAGGAAGGAAAAGAAGAAGGCGCTCGTAGGACTTTGCCTCTGGCGCCCATTTGCGGGGAATTATTCGGTCGGGAAACCTACACGAGGGAGCGAACTCCCTCGTCGATTCAGACGCGTGCCGGCACCGGCAATGGCGCCGCGAGCAGGCGTTCATCGAGCAGGCCAAGGCCTTCCTGGAACAGCTGATTACTGCGATCGGTGTCCCCGAGCTGCGCCAGCAGACGCGCCAGCTCCGCACAGGTTTCCGGGTTGCGCTGCACGCGCAGGCTGCTTTCCAGATAGTCGCGCGCCTTGCCCCACAGACTGGTCTGCAGACACAGACGACCCAGGGTCAGCAGCAAGCTCGGATCATTTGGATGTTCCTTGAGCCAGCCTTCAGCGGTCTGCAACTGACGCGCCGGATCGCTGCCGCGCACCAGACCATAGAGACGCGCCAGATGACTGTCGTACTGGCGCTTGAGCGCGGTGCGCAGCACTTCTTCCGCCTCGACCTGAGCGCCCAGCTGACGCAGTTGTTCGGCGTAGGCCAGCACCAGCGGCGCTTCTTGACGCTGAGCCGAAGTGAGTTGCTGCCACGCCCGCTGGAGCGACTGCAAACCCACGGTGCCGTCTTCTTCGCGGTGTGCAGCCAGCGAGAGGTTTTCACCCCAGGCGCGACGCTCCAGTTCAGACAGTTCAGCCGGCGGCAGCACTTTGTCTTTGCGCAGCTCTGGCAGCAGGCGAATCACCGCCGACCAATCGCCGCGCTGCTGATGCAGGCGATGCAATTGGCGCAGGGTTTGCGCGTTGTGCGGATGGCGTTCGTGCATGGCTTGCAGGGTGACCAGCGCACCGTCGGTGTCGCCACGATCGGTCTGCAACTGCGCATGACTCAGGGCAATCGCCAGTTCGGCTTGCGGCTGACGTTCCAGCGCACGCTCCAGCAGACGATCGCATTCTTCGTAATTGCCTTGCTCGTTGGCCGCACGGGCGGCTCCGAGGTAGTACAGCAGTGGCTGGCGCTCGGCCTCGGCGGCGCGAGAAAGATGCCGCTGCGCACTGGCCCAACGACCTTCGGCGAGATCCAGCTGACCGTGCTCGATCGCCACTTGCACACGACGGCTGCGATTGCGTCGCGACCAAGGATTGACCACACCGCTGGAAGCCATCACCAATTCAACCAAGGCCTTGATGCCCCAGATCAGCAGCCACAACACCGCGATCAGCCCGAGCGTTGCCCACAGGCTCGCTTCATAGCGGAAGCTCTTGTAGGCGATCAGCACGTAACCGGAATGCTGCGCCACCGCAAACCCAAGCGCTGCCGTCGCCGCGATCACCAGAAACACGATCACATACAGGCGTTTCATGGCGTGGCCTCCTGCGCAGGATTCGCGGCAGGTTTGGCGAACGGTTTCACCGATTCTTCAGCGTTGACGTTACGGCGTTCGAGATAGCCTTGCACTGCACTCAGGGTGCCGGTCATGTCCGGCGTGTTGACGGTGACCGGTTCTTTGCTCAGCTCGCCAACCTGTTCCAGCATCACTTTGCTTTGCGGGTTGTCCGGATTGAAATTGCCTTTGAGCACATCACGCGCTTCGGCCATGGCCTGGGTGTAAACCGGCGCCTGACCATTGAGGGCCGCCCACTGCGCCTGCTCCAGGGCCAGGCTCAGGGCCAGACGCACTTGACTCAGACTCTGCCCGGCCAGCAGCGGCCGCACGTTTTTATCCGCATTGAAATCGATGCGGATGTAACGCGAGACCTGATCCCACCACTGCGCCCAACGACTGGCGCCGTCACCGTCAGCCGTCAAGCCCAGCAGCGATTCACCGCGATCTTTGTACTCGGGCGCCAGCTCGGTGAGCCCGACCACCTGATCACGCAACGCGCCGATGCGCAGGAACAATCCGGTGCGATCCGGCTGCTCGGTGCTGCGCAGGGCGACGAGGGTTTTTGCCACTTGCTCGCGGGCCGCGAAGGCGCCCGGATCGTTCTGTTCGCGGAGGATTTCGTCGGCACCCTGCACCAGTGCCTGAGCGCTGCTGATGTCCTGCAACGCTGAAAGACGCAGGCTGGCCAGACGCAGCAGATGCTCGGCCTCGGCCAGACGCCAGTCCTTGCGACTTGCGCCGAGGACGGTTTCCAGACGTTGATTGAGGCGCTGTTGATCGCCCTGAAGCTGCGTCACCAGACGCTGGCGTTCGGCAAGTTCGTCGGCGCCCGGCAACTGCGCGAGGCGTTCGGTGAGGCGCTGCTCGTTGAGCTTCAGGGTCTGTGCCTGATCGTTCAGCGCCTGCACTTCACCCGACTGCGCTTGCGTGTTGGTCTGCAGGTGACGCACCTGCCAGACACCCCAGCCACCGATCGCGACGCCGGCTGCGCCGAGCAACAGGGCGACGATGGCCAGTCCATTGCCTCGGCGCGGCTCTTTGGCCGGCGGTGGAGTTTCAACCTGAGCATCGATCACAGGCTGGACATCATCTTTAGGCAAGGCTGTTTCGCTCACGTATCCATCCTTTGCATTAGAGAACGGGCCCGGGATTTTCCCGTAACGCCGTCAGCAAAGCCGCGGCATTCGCGCCGCGGCAATCCACAACTGTTTGAGCCCCGGCGGCACGTGCCAGCTCGGCGACTCTCGGGCTTGGTACAAACAACGGCAATTGCGCAATTTCCGGCCAGGCATCGCCGGCCATTTCGCGCAGGTGCTCAAAACCCTGTCCACTGCTGACCACCAGCCCGTTCAAGCGTTCCGCTTGCAACCGCCGTGGCAGCTCTTTCGGCGCGTACGCTGGCAGGTCGCGTCGATACAATTCCAGATACTCGACACTAGCACCTAGCGCGCGCAGACGCTCGGCGAGCAGCTCGCGCCCGCCCTCGCCACGCAGGATCATCACCTGCGCGCCGGGCTGGCTGACCGCTTCACGCAGACGCGGCAATTGCAGCAAGGCTTCGCTGTCATCGCCATCGTCCGGGAAGCTCACGTCAAGGCCATGCTCGCGCAGAATCTGCGCGGTCGCTGCGCCAACGCTGAACCACGGCATCGTCAGCGACGATGAATTGCCGAGCAGATCCAGCGCAATGCGTGCCGCCGGTTTGCTGACCACGATCACTGCGTTACAACTCTGCAAGCGCGCCATCGCCTGACGAATATTGTCAGAGACCGGCAGCGCAACAATGTCCAGAAGCGGCAAGCAGCTACTGAAAACACCCTGCGCCGCCAACGTCTCCGCCAGCGCCGCACAGTCTTCCGCAGGGCGCGTCAGCAGCAGGCGCCAAGCGGTCACTCGTGACCTGCCTCGCCATAGACTGCCTTGAGAATCTCGGCTGCGCCCTGGCTCAGCAAGTCTTCGGCGACCCGCACGCCCAACGCTTCGGCGTCGGCGCGCGGTGCGCGAGCTTCAGCGCTGAGCAGCAAGCCACCGCTCGGCTCGCCGACCAGACCGCGCAACCACAACTGCTCGCCTTCCAGCACGGCGTAGCAGGCGATCGGCACTTGGCAGCCACCATTCAGATGCTTGTTGAGGGCACGTTCGGCGGTCACGCGCGACGAGGTGTCGGCGTGATGCAGCGGTGCGAGCAAGGCGTGAATTTCAGTGTCGGCGCTGCGGCATTCGATGCCGACCGCGCCCTGGCCACCGGCCGGCAGGCTGTCATCGACACTGATCGCCGAGGTAATGCGTTCTTCGAAACCGAGGCGGATCAAACCGGCCGCGGCGAGGATGATCGCGTCGTACTCACCGGCATCGAGCTTGGCCAGACGCGTGTTGACGTTACCGCGCAGGAAGCGGATTTGCAGATCCGGGCGACGCGTCAGCAATTGCGCCTGACGACGCAGGCTCGAAGTGCCGACAATGGCGCCGGCAGGCAACGCATCGAGGCTGGCATAGGTGTTGGAAACGAAGGCATCGCGCGGGTCCTCGCGCTCGCAGATGCAGAACAGACCGAGACCTTCAGGGAAGTCCATCGGCACGTCTTTCATCGAGTGGACGGCGATGTCGGCTTCGTTTTCGAGCAGCGCGGTTTCCAGTTCTTTGACGAACAGACCCTTGCCGCCGATTTTCGACAGTGGCGAATCGAGCAGCTTGTCGCCGCGACTGACCATGGGCACCAGCGTCACCAGCAGGCCCGGATGGGCCGCTTCCAGACGGGCTTTAACGTATTCGGCCTGCCAGAGGGCCAGCGCACTTTTACGGGTGGCGATGCGGATTTCGCGAGAGGACATGGATCAATCCGTACTGAATAGATACGGCGGATAATAACAGCTCAGCCAAATCCACTTTGACTTGAATCAGCCTCGGCGCGGCCTCCCTGGCCCGCCATGCCCGGTGAAAAGAACAGTGAGCCGCCGGAAAAGTCCGGCTTACAGGCCCTGCATCATTTTGCGTACGCCGGCCACGTGCCGACGACTGACGATCAGCGCATCACCATTGAGGCCTTTGAGGAACAGCTGGAAATGGCCCAGCGGCGTGCGTTGCAGACGTTCGATGCGGTCGCGGGCGACCAAGGCGTTGCGGTGGATCCGCACAAAGCGTTCGCCGAATTCATCTTCGAGAGCCTTGAGCGGCTCATCAAGCAGCACTTCGCCGGCCTCGTGGCGCAAGGTCACGTATTTGTGGTCGGCAATGAAATAGACCACCTGATCCAGCGGGATCAGTTCGATGCCTTTGCGGGTACGGGCGCTGATATGGCTGCGCGGGCCGGTGCCACTTTCGGCAGCGGGACGGGTCAGGGCCGAGAGTTGCGCCCGGTTGGGGCGTTCTGCCCGTTTCAGGGCGTCATGCAGATGTTCAGTTCGCACGGGTTTCACCACATAGCCCACGGCGCTGGCCTGCAGGGCTTCCACGGCAAATTCATCGGGGCTGGTGCAAAACACCACGGCGGGCGGCGTTTCTCGTTCGCACAGACGGGCAGCGACTTGCAGGCCATCGAGACCTGGCATGCGGATATCGAGCAAGACGATATCCGGCTTGTGGCTGTCGATCAGTGCCAACGCCTCCTCGCCATTCGTGGCGCTGGGCTCCAGAACTGTATAACCCTCGAGCTCGCTCACCATTCGGCTGAGGCGCTCGCGAGCCAGTGGTTCGTCATCAACGATCAGGACATTCATATTGCGCTGGATTCCTGCGTGAGTCTCGCACAAGGATAGCGTAGACAGGTGAAGTGACGTCCGTCACCGCGATCCACGCTAAGACTAGCCCGAGCGCCAAAAAGTGCCGTACGTCGGCCAGCAATATTTGCCAGAGTCCGCGTCGTACCGCTCAAAGCCCGCTGTTTCTCGCGTTTTTCGCAGGGATTGCCGAAGGACAATTACACCCACCCCCTCTTCTTATAGTCGGCGACCAGACCTTTGCGCGATCCAAAGTCGCGCCGACCCTTATGTCCTACTGTAGACGCTCGTCGGGCCGATATTGCTCAATCGAAAAATATCCTTACGCAAATCCCCCGGGAGCAGTGCCGACTGTGGCCGGTTCGATGAGAAAAAAACGTATCGACCAGTGTCAACGACAGGATTGGCAACCCTGTTATTATCCGCGCCAGCGTTTCACGCCTTTTTTCTTCAAGCCGATACGAGCGAATTCATGAGCACTGACAAGACCAATCAGTCCTGGGCGGCCGCTTCAGTGAACCCGTCGACGCCTTCGTCGCCCGCTTCACCGCCTCCGTCACGTTCGACCAGCGCCTGTATCGCCACGACATCATGGGCTCGATCGCCCACGCCACCATGCTGGCCAAGGTCGGCGTGCTGACCGATGCCGAGCGCGACAGCATCATCGACGGCCTGAACACCATTCAGGGCGAAATCGAAGCCGGCCAGTTCGACTGGCGCATCGACCTCGAAGACGTGCACATGAACATCGAAGCACGCCTGACCGATCGCATCGGCGTCACCGGTAAAAAACTGCACACCGGGCGTAGCCGTAACGACCAGGTCGCCACCGACATCCGCCTGTGGCTGCGTGACGAGATCGACCTGATCCTCGCCGAAATCACCCGTTTGCAAAAAGGCCTGCTGGGGCAAGCCGAGCGCGAAGCCGCGAGCATCATGCCCGGCTTCACTCACCTGCAGACCGCGCAGCCAGTGACCTTCGGGCACCACATGCTGGCCTGGTTCGAAATGCTCAGCCGCGATTACGAGCGTCTGGTCGACTGCCGCAAGCGCACCAACCGCATGCCGCTGGGCAGCGCTGCGCTGGCCGGCACCACCTACCCGATCGACCGCGAATACACCGCACAACTGCTCGGTTTCGACGCCGTCGGCGGCAACTCGCTGGACAACGTTTCCGATCGCGACTTCGCCATCGAATTCTGCTCGGCCGCGAGCATCGCGATGATGCACTTGTCGCGTTTCTCCGAAGAGCTGGTGCTCTGGACCAGCGCGCAGTTCCAGTTCATCGATCTGCCGGATCGTTTCTGCACCGGCAGCTCGATCATGCCGCAAAAGAAAAACCCTGACGTGCCAGAACTGGTGCGTGGCAAGACCGGCCGTGTGTTCGGTGCCTTGATGGGCCTGCTGACCTTGATGAAAGGCCAGCCGCTGGCCTACAACAAGGACAACCAGGAAGACAAAGAGCCGCTGTTCGACGCCGCCGACACCCTGCGCGACTCGCTGCGGGCCTTTGCCGACATGATCCCGGCGATCAAACCGAAGCACGCGATCATGCGTGAAGCGGCGCTGCGTGGTTTCTCCACCGCGACCGACCTGGCGGATTATCTGGTGCGTCGCGGTCTGCCGTTCCGTGATTGCCACGAGATCGTTGGTCATGCGGTGAAATACGGCGTGGACACTGGCAAGGATCTGGCCGAGATGAGCCTGGAAGAACTGCGCCAGTTCAGCGATCAGATCGAGCAGGACGTGTTTGCCGTGCTGACCCTGGAAGGCTCGGTGAATGCCCGTGACCATATCGGCGGGACTGCGCCGGCGCAGGTCAAGGCTGCTGTGGTGCGTGGTCAGGCGCTGATCGCCAGCCGCTAAAAGAAAAAGCTTCGCGAGCAAGCCCGCTCCCACAGGGGATTTATGTCGATCACAGATTCTGTGTACAACATAAATCCAAATGTGGGAGATTCTATGGTTGCGAACAACGTTTTTTAGGCAGTTTTGCTGACGTATGCTTTCTCGCTCTTCAGCAGCGCGTATGCAATACGCGCGA